>NZ_JBSREC010000023.1:0-5408 GCF_055145805.1 Methanomicrobium sp.
TCTTCGGCCGAATAGATTACCGGCCATGCTTTGCGTTCATAATCTTCAATTGTTGATTTATTCAGAGAACTTTTAATCTTTTTTATTGCAGCATCAAAATGCGCCTTTGTAACACGCAGGTTTGAGAGAATTTCCATTCTTTCCTGTTCTGATTTTTCATTGGTTTTAGTAATAAATTCACGCATTGCCTGGAGTTTTGCTTCTCTTACAACAAGTTCTATGTCAGCGCCAACGTAGCCCTCACTTTTTTGGACAAGGTCATCGATTTTGATATCTTCTGAAAGAAGTTTTTCTGAATTCTTCAGGTAAACTTCAAATATCTTTTTTCTGCCTTCTGCATCGGGTGGTGGAACATAGATTATCCTGTCGAGACGTCCTGGCCGCATTAGTGCTTCATCAAGCATATCCGGACGGTTTGTTGCGCCAAGGACTGTAACATTTGTCAGCTCTTCAAGTCCGTCAAGTTCGGTTAGTATCTGGCTTACCACACTTTCAGTTACATGAGATGATCCTTCAAATGTACCTCTTCTTGGGAGCAGTGCATCAATTTCATCAAAAAATATTATTGACGGAGATGCCTGTCTGGCCTTTCTGAATACATCTCTAACCCCTTTTTCTGACTCTCCAACCCATTTTGAGAGGAGTTCCGGACCTTTTATGGATATGAAATTGCACTCGCTTTTATTGGCGACAGCCTTTGCAAGCAGCGTTTTTCCTGTTCCCGGGGGTCCGAAGAGGAGTATTCCTGAAGGTGGCTTTGTATCTAGTTTTTCAAAGATCTCAGGATATTTAAGCGGCCATTCTATCGCTTCTGTAAGCTCCTTTTTAATATCATCAAGTCCTCCGATATCTTCCCAGGATATGTCAGGCACCTCTACCAGTACCTCACGCATTGCTGAAGGTTCTACATGTTTTAAGGCTTCTTCAAAGTCTGTTCTTTTCACTTTGATCTTTTCAATTATTTCGATTGGAATATCTTCGCCGGTTTTGAGATCTTTTAATTCTTCTCTTAATGCATGCATTGCTGCTTCTTTTACGAGAAGTGAGATGTCTGCCCCAACAAATCCATGTGTTACCGCAGCGAAAGGCTCAAGGAATTTTTTCTTTTTCAGCTCATTTTCATGCTTTTTCCCTTCATCTTCTCCCATCTCTGCAAATTTGCGGCTGAGTTCTGTACTGTCTTCACCTGTAATTTCTATCTCATCAAGATTTAGAGGGACACCGCGTGTATGCACCTGAAATATTTCAAGACGTCCTTTTTTATCGGGAATTCCTATCTCTATCTCCCTGTCAAAACGACCTCCCCGGCGAAGTGCGGGATCAATGTTGTCTGGAAGGTTTGTTGCCGCTATAACGATAACCTCTCCACGACCCTTAAGGCCGTCCATTAAAGCAAGAAGCTGTGCAACTATTCTTCGTTCAACCTCTCCCTTTGTTTCCTCACGTTTTGGGGCTATTGAATCAATCTCGTCAATGAAGATGATGGTAGGAGCGTTCTGCTGTGCTTCCTCAAATACTTCCCTTAATTTTCCTTCACTCTCTCCATAGTATTTACTCATTATCTCAGGACCTGAGAGTGAGATGAAATGTGCATCTACTTCATTTGCAACTGCCTTTGCAATAAGCGTCTTTCCGGTACCGGGAGGGCCATATAATAAAACTCCTTTTGGGGGCTCTATACCAAGTTTTTCAAAGATTTCCGGATGTCTTAGCGGGAGTTCTATCATCTCTCTGACCTGGGAAAGTTCTCTTCCAAGGCCACCTATATCTTCATAATGAACATCGGGAATATCTTTTCTACCTTCTTTTGGTTCATATGGTGTTTCTTTTATCTCAATCTCAGTATTGGGACCTACAATTGCAACTCCGGCGGGTTTAACCTTAGAAATTACAAATGTCAGGGCATTACCCATAATGTTTACCCTGAATGCCTGCCCCTCACTTACAGGACGGCCGTTTAACAGCCTTCCCATATACAGTTCACCGCCTCTGAGTGTTACCGGCTGGGTAGGATGAATTACAAGTTTTTCTGCATATAATGCCTCTACTTTTTTAATTGTGACTCTTTCATCAATTCCTGTCTGTATATTGCCTCTGATGTTTCCATCTATCCGGATAACTGCCCTCCCGGTATCCTGTGAAAAACCGGGCCAAACAATTGCGGCAGCTTTTCCTTTACCGGTAATTTCAATCACATCGCCGCTTCTGAGGCCCAGGGCATTCATAGTATCAATACTGATTCTGGCGATTCCCCTGCCTGCATCTTCGTGTAATGCTTCTTTTACTATGACTTCTGTTAAATGCGAATTACTCATAATTATTAACCTCTTCGGTTTATGTTTACCTATAGTAATCATCAATAATATTTAAGATTTTCTGGCAGATGGCTGATTTCAAGTTAAACTAAAAAAAGTTATCATCACTTTATTTATTTGTGAAAAGAATTTTTTTGAATGAAATCCTTTGTATGTGCTATAAAATAGCCCTTAATAATAAATTAAATGCTTAATTTTTCTTCTTATTATATGATTTCAAAAATTTTATTGATATCTTTTATATGATATTGTCCTTTGGCTGCTTTTTTTCCGCTGTGACAATAAATTATCATGGAACCAAAAAGAAGAAGGGAAATTCTTGCGGATCTAAATTTTTCACCCATTACACTTGCTATAAAGGGTTTTTTTATATTTATTATGAATTTGATAAAATCTGCAACATCTTCCATTTTTTTTGGAGTGACTACAATTTTTGGGATATCACCATATTTTCGTAATTCGTTCTCTAATTCGGTTAATTCTTCAATTTCCGGCATATGGTCCAGATGAGCCGAAGCAATAATTTTTTTCCCCCTTTTTTTTATTTCATAAGCATGTGTGGAGAAAACCCTTTCAATATCTATATATTCAGCACAATTTATCCAGGGCTCAATAGTATCTCGCCATTCACTATTATTTCCTGAGAAATTTCCACCCTCTTTTTTGCTTCTGATAGTTGCAATGCAGGGAATTTCATCTTTCCTTTTTTTGCAGAGTCTCAAAAGTTCTTCCTCTGAAGATTTATTTTCAATAAGATCGATTCTAACTTCCCTGAAATTAGCGCCATATTTTATGGCATTATTCCATTCTTCAAAATTTGACAGAGAAAGAGCGGTTTTCAAACGATATCACCTAATAAGAATATAACATTCAAGTGCTAATTATTTTTGTAATAATTTTTCAGTTTTTATTATATTAAGCCATATTGTAAACTTTGAAGTTTGGTTAATACAAATTATTACTAATATCCGGTGATTTTTTGAAGGTTAATTTTGGAGGGTTTGTTCCGTTAAGTACAGTGGACTGGCGTGGTAAGGCAGTCTGTACCGTTTTTTTAAGAGGATGTCCGGTCAGATGTCATTATTGTCATAATCTTTCACTTCAGAAAGGTCAGGATTTGCGTGATACAGAAGATATTATTGCGATGATAAAAGAATCCAGGATTGTAATTTCAGGAGTTATTTTTTCCGGAGGAGAGCCTACTATGCAGAAGGATGCACTTATTGATATGGCAAAAAAGTGCAAAGAGATGGGCCTTTTGGTTGGCGTTCAGACAAATGGTGCTTTTCCTGAGACACTTGCTGAGATGATGAGGCAGCGTTTAATTGATCTTATTCACCTTGATATCAAAACTCGGTGGGAACATTATCCCAAATTATTAAAGGTGAAACCCGGGACTATAGAGAATATAAAAGAGTCTCTTGAAATTTGTAAAAATGCATTTATGGATGGAATTTTACCTGAATTTCAGGTCGTATGTACTCTTTTTCCGGGACGGGAAGATGATGTTATTCATATTTCCAAAGAGACTAAAGGACTTGACCTTGTTCTTCAGCAGGGCGTTGAAGGAGAGATCCCTCCGCTGGATTTTGAGCAGTTAAAAAAACTGGCTGATAAGATTCACAGAAAAGTACGCATACGTACGAGAGAAGACGGGGAAGTTACATACGAGAACAATCAGATAATAATTGCAGATTCAATGGTGCTGACAGATATCCTTCAGGCCAGAAGAAATTACTAAATATAAATAATAAGGAGAGTTTTTTAATGCAGGTAATAGGAGTTGTTGGTCTTCCCGCAAGTGGGAAGGGAGAATTTTCCCGTATTGCAAAAGATATGAGTATTCCTGTTGTTGTTATGGGTGATGTTGTACGAAAAGAGGTATCTGATGCAGGCCTTAAACTGACTGATAAAAATATGGGCGCGATGTCACGCTGTTTAAGGCAGGGCATGGGCATGGATGCACTCGCACAATTAACAATTCCCCTTATTGAGAATATAAAATCAAAAGCCGTACTTATTGATGGAATCAGAGGAGATTCAGAGGTTGAAGCTTTTATGCAGAATTTCAGGGATTTTCATCTTATTGCTGTGGAGTCATCTTTTGAAACACGATTAAAACGCCTGCGGGAAAGAGGGCGCTCTGATGATAAAATCGATGAAGAAGGCTTAAAAAATCGTGATGAAAGAGAAACCGGATGGGGCCTTTTAAGTGCAATGTCAATGGCAGATTATACTCTCCAAAATGAAAGCACCATTGAAGAGTTTGAAAGTAATGTCAGAAAACTACTCGAGGATATAAGGAAGCTTAAATGAGTCTTGATTTTTATTTTGCCTCTTCAGCAAAGGTCTGGTCATCTATTGAATGGGTTTATGGAGTTGAAGAATCGGGCTACTCCGGATGGGAAATATCAGCAGACGGAAATTACCGGCTTGACAATCCTGCTCTTTATTCCAGGATTAAGGAAGTACTTGAAACAACTAAATTAAAAGTCAGTGTTCATGCTCCTTTTGCCGATTTAAACCTTTCATCGATGAATTATCCTATATATAGGGAGTCTGTAAGACAGTTGTCGGAATGCGTTTCTCTGGCATCAGAGATCACAGACCGGGTTACCATTCATCCGGGATATCTTTCTCCTGCCGCAAAACTTGTTCCTGACAGGGTATGGACCTTACACAAAGAGGCATTAAGGGAGATTGGAAAGGTGGCAGAGGACTCCGGAGTTTTAGCATGCCTTGAAAATATGCCCGATCTTCCTGATTTTTTATGCAAAGATCCTGATGAGATATTTGGCATGGTTGGGGGTTTGGATGGCATTGGTGTTACAATAGATTTGGGTCATGCAAATACTGTTGGAAAATTAAATTCATTTCTGGAAAAGGTTAGTCTTGCAGGGCATATTCATCTGCATGACAATAAAGGAAGAAAGGATGAACATAGTGCTCTTGGTGATGGATTAATTGACTGGGATAAGGCAGGCAAATTCATAAAAAATAATTATTCCGGGATCTGTGTTGTTGAAGGCAGAAGTATTGAAGAAGCGAAAAAAAGTTATCAGATTATCAAAAGGTGTTTCTTATGAGCGGAGA
>NZ_JBSREC010000024.1:0-7832 GCF_055145805.1 Methanomicrobium sp.
CTCACACCTGTCCGCAGAGACGATAGAAGAACGCCTGCCTTTAATGCTTGAGCAGTTTTTGAATTTCGGTGTGGATATAAGGAAAGAACCGATGGAGGTCGCACCAACAGCACATCATATGATGGGCGGTCTTCGGATTACACCTGAATGCGAGACAACAGTCCGGGGTCTTTATGCCTGCGGAGAGGTCACAGGCGGCGTTCACGGCGCAAACCGTCTCGGCGGAAACTCGCTTGCCGACACACAGGTCTTCGGTAAACGTGCAGGGGAATCTGCCGGAAATACAGCAAAATTCGATATAAAAATTGATGAAATGCAGATTGAATCCCAAAGGGAAAGAATTGAAGGCTTTTTAAACGGAACAGACAGTGTGGCAGAGATAAAAGCCGCACTTAAAATGACGATGTGGGAGAATGCAGGAATATTCCGGACAAAAGATGAACTCCTAAAGGCGGCATCCGACATCGCAGAACTAAAAAAGATGAAACCAAAGGCGGTTTCGATGCAGAACATCGCCGACTGCTGCATTCTTGAGGATATGTTAACTGTTGCGGAGATTGTTGTAAAAGGAGCACTTCTGCGTGAGGAATCACGCGGAGCCCACGTCAGAAAAGATATAGAACCGGAATGGACACCTGATAAATCACCCTGCGGCCACACATACCAGTCTCTTAAGAGAGCAGGAATAGAAAAAAAGGAGGCGGCATAAGATGGCAGAGGAAGTAAAAACAAAGGAAATTACATTTTTTGTCTCGAGGTTTGACACATGCAAAGACGATGAGACAGGGGCGGTTTTAAAGGAATATACTGTTCCTGTTCATGAAGGTGCAAGGGTTCTGGATGTCTTAATTGCAATCCGCGACATTATAGATCCCACATTTTCGTTCCGCTACTGCTGCAGTGCAGGACAGTGCGGAAGCTGTGCAGTCCTTGTCAACGGGGAGCCAAAACTGGCCTGCATGACAGAGGCAAAGACGGGGATGAGAATTGAGCCTCTCGATCTCCCCGTGATAAAGGATCTTGTGGTGGATCTTGCAACATTTTTAAAGGAGATGCCAGGACTTGTGCCGTCTGAGTCGACAAAACTCCCTTCAAAAGAGGAGATAGATAAAATAAAGCCAATCCGGGACTGCATCGAGTGCCTCTGCTGTGTGTCGGTCTGTCCTGCAATGGATGTCACAGAGTTTGACGGCCCAGCCTTTATGCGACAGGAGATGAGGCTTGCCTTAGACCCGCGTGATGAAAGGGACAGAATACCTCTCTGTGTAAGTGAGGAAGGCCTTTTTACATGCACAAGCTGCGGTGCCTGCTGGAAGGTCTGCCCGAAAAATATTGAAATCCCCGGAAAGGCGATCGAAAAACTGCGTGAGCTTGCAAACAAAGAAGGACTCACCCTGCCGAGACACCAGGAGGTCGCAAAGCTTGTCGAGGATACGGGACGAAGTGTTGAGAGGATAAAACCATCCTTCTTTGAACAGGTACCGGAGGTAATCGAACCTTACGGGGAAGTAAAGGCAGAGATAGGATTTTTTGTCGGATGCATGTACAATCTCAGGCTTCCGGATACAGCCCTTGATGCAGTAGAGGTTTTGAAGAGAAACGGAATCAGGGTCATTGTCCCCAAAGATCAGGTCTGCTGCGGATCGCCCTTAATCCGTACAGGCCAGACCTCATATCTTCCCGAACTTATGAGAAAGAATATTGAGTGCTTTGAAAAGAGAGGAATTAAGACTGTGCTTACCATGTGTGCCGGATGCGGTTCAACTCTCAAAAACGATTATGACACACCTTACAGGGTTATCGATATCAACGAACTCTTAACAGAATATGAAATAGAGAAACCGGAAAAGCTTGATATTAAGGTTACATACCATGACCCCTGCCACCTCATGAGAGGACAGGGAATAACAGAAGAGCCGAGAAAACTTCTGGAGATAGCTGCCGCGAATTTCACAGAGATGCCTTCCAAATGCTGCGGGTCAGGCGGCGGTGTGAAGTCGGGAATCCCTGAAGAGGCAAAGGCACTTGGTGATGAAAGAGCAGTTGAGATTGACAAAACAGGATGCGATTATGTCATATCCTCATGTCCGTTCTGCGAATTCCATATCCAGTCATGCACAGATAAACCAGTCAAAAACATAACAACCCTGCTTTTGGAAGGATACAGGAAAAAGGACGAAAAAAACGCCTGAGCTAAAAAACAGTAAAGAAGGATAACAGATGAAAAAAATAAATCTATCCTCATTTTTCACCGTATTTTCAGTATTGTTAATACTCCTGCTCATCTTGTTTTCAGGATGCACCGATAAGGACAATATAAGTGAAGAAAATTTTACAGTCCTGTCAGAGAATACCTGCTGGTCACCGATAATGTCCTCTATTGTCGGGATTGATATGACACCCGTGCATAAGGAGACCGGTGAATTTCTCTACCACTGGACTGCAGAAGGAGAAGGCAGTTCTGATGTCGAATTTATCTCATGGGGCAATGAGACAGAATTTAAGGTCACTGAACTTGGAAATGACACCTTAACAGAAGAGGGGGAGACTCTCTGGTGGAGCTACCGGGGACTTGAGATTGAGAACATGCCTGAGAAGTTTACTGTCAGAGTTGAGGCGTTAGATAAGGATACCAATGAGACTGTTTTTGAGAAGGAAATAAGTATCAAAAGAAAGGTTATGATGTTCTGTCTGGAAGGGAACTGATTTTTTTATAAATTATACTTTTAAAATACCCTCTTCCAGATATTTTTCAGTCAAATCCTTTTGACTCATTGAACAATCAATAAGATTGTCAAACTCTTTTCCGGATATTTTAAGTTGTCTTGCCATTATTGAACGCAATTTATTCCCTATTTCTGCTTTATGATGGCTAATATGAGTTGAAATGGATGTTTTTCTTCCCTCATAATAAAAACACAAATATATATGGTGGGTATCGGATGACTGAAAACCCTTTTTTTGCAGAGCTTTCATTATCCTTTCATTTTTACGGGTGGCCATCAATTACCACCATTAAAAAGAGCTATCAATTTCCGCTTTAACAAAATTGCATCTTCTGTTAAGTTGTCATCCTCCTCAAGCACATAATTTTTATAAAGGAAACTAAGATTCTCATTTATCTCAACAAAACCCTCCTTTAATGTTGACGCTTCCGCCAAAAGACCATATTCGTCGTTAAAAAGAATCAAATCCTGATCTTCTTCATTCCAGTCAACAGTTAGCTCAATAGGGCGAGACAAAAGTCTCTCATCATCTTTAGACAAACAAACTTCAATCACAGGAATCGTATCAACAACAGCTATATTATCCAAATTGTCTATACTCATAGAATAACCTGAACTTTTCTTCTCAATAAGACCCTCAAGCCGAATATTTTTCTTAAGCATCCCTAAAATTTCATTTTCAAGTTCAGGTTTATAAGTTGCAGTAAATCTACCAATAATAGTGTCAAAACTACATCGGTTTTTACCCTCAACTCCCATTTCTTTTATTCTTCCAAATACAAAACCAGAATATTTTTTGGGCCTTTTAGATTTAGCCACCTGTATCGGCCGTTTTCTCTCAGGATTCAACTTATACTCAGAATCACTTCCAAATGACATATTAATAGAATAATTTGATTTTTCATCAGGCCAAACATTATCTATCTCATTAAGGATTTTCTGTGCCCTAAATTCATCAGGAATTATTTTAAAAAGATCCTCTGAGAGATTGGGATGGCTATTAATCACACTTACTACTTGTTTAGCTAGATCAAAGGCACGTTCTCCAATTGTTCCTCCGATTCCTCCTATTAAAGGAGACTGAGTGTCTGACAGTGCTATACTTCCTTCAAAACTGCCATATTTAAGATCCTTAAAGACGAGATTACATGTCTCTTTTATCTGCTTTGGAAAGTCACCACCACTCCTGTATTGATTCCCTGCAGAAAAATCTCCTGAAATATACATTATATTCTGAAGTGCATTCAGGTAATTTGCAACAATAGATATTTGTACATCAGGATTTTTAGATTTAAGAGAAGAAATGTGAACTTTCAGCAGCCTATTATCATCAGACATATTTCTCAACTATTTTAAATTTTATTCTTGTCATATATATGTTTGATTACGAAATTATTTAGAATCTAACCAGGCGCTCCGAAAGTGAATTTTTAAAAAAAATAGTTCTAATTTTATTATTTTCAGATTTATTCACAGTATTCCACAACAAAACCGCACCCGACATCCTCAACCTGCACATACTCCGCAAGCTTAATCTTAGCCGCAAGGTCAGTGCAGTGGCACGGGTGAATGCACTTCATATCAAAGCCGGAGAGATACTCCCCTGTCTTTTTAAGCCTGTCCTCACCGGCATCAAGAAGATGAAATCCGCCTATAATATCAAAAAGATCATCCCGTCCGGAATATTTTAAAGCCTGTTTCACAATTGAGCAGATTCCCTTGTGTGAGCATCCCGTAATTATCACAATTCCCTCATCACCGGCATATAAAAGAGCCGAGTCATCAGGCTGATAATCGGGTGCCGGGTGCCCGCATGAATCATTTGAAATTCCCGCTGCACAGAGAGTCTCAAACGGTATTGTCTCAACAATTTCCCCCATGAAAGTAATATTGTCCGTAATTTTGACAGGCTCATCAGAGAGCATGATATCAGCAAATGACTCTAAATCTTCTCTGTTTAAGGGAGAGCCGATATCCCCGAAGCCATCCATTGTAACCTCACGAAATATCTTTGGGTGTGCGATAATAACAGGTCTTTTGCAGGAGAGGCCTGCGGCCCCGGCTTTCTCATACATCTTTTTTAGGAAAACAAGACCGCCAGTGTGATCAATATGGTTGTGTGAGAGGACAATGTAGTCTGTCAGCAGAAGATCAATTCCAAGCTCCTCTGCATTTTTTATAAAAACGTCAGAGTATCCGGTATCAAACAGAATATTTTTGCCGCAGTCCTCAATAAAAAATGAGAGTCCGGGCTCTCCTGTCAGATACAGGTCAATTATAGTATTGTTGTCACACAGAACTGTAAGCTTCATTTAATCACACACAGTTTATCTCAGGCGTCTTCGCCGCCGGATGTCGTATTTCCTTCTGAAATCCTTTCCTGAAGACCTGTGGTTGCATATATTGACCTTATAAGATCCTCAATAACGCCCGAGTACTTCTCATCACCCATATTCAGCTCAAGCTGAAGAAGCGGAAGGGCAGGCCCGCCTATTTTTATAATCGCAATCGATGCAGCTTCGCGGGATGTCTCAGTCCCGGTCTCAGCCTCTTTTATAAGTGCGGGAACAGCTGTTGTTCCAAGACATGCAAGCGAATTTTCAGCCCATTTAAGCTCATCCTCATTCTGTGACGATAAAAGCTCCACAAGCGGCCCGACAGAGGGCTCTCCGATATTACAGAGCACAACGGCAGCCCAGGTGGACGCTGTCTGATCTCCCTTTGAAAACACCTTTGTCAAAGGGATTACGGCAGGCTCGCCGGTTTTTATAAGCTCTTCAGCCGCTGCCTTTGAAACACTCTGGTCACCTGAAAAGAGTGCATCGATATTTTCTGTTATTGCAGGGTCTGTCGTCTCATCTGTCCCCGTACATCCACAGGCACAGATAAAAAGAGCCAGAATGAATGCACAGGCTGTTAAAATAAACTTAGGATTCATCTTCATACCAGATGTTTTCGTCTTTTAACATAAAATAACCCGATGATACCTAAAAGGAGAAAATCCGGGAAAAATTCCCAAAACCAATGTCCCGCCACAAATCTGATTTACAAAGCAATGCTGTTTTTAAAAAATCATTTCATTCTGCTTATATGCTATAAGAAACGAATTACAGATTCAGGAGACTGAACTAAAAAATGACTGATGAAATTATTGAGTGCCCGAAATGTGGTAAAAATGCCCTTTCTGTAGAACACCCTGACGAATATGAAGTCTGGCTCAAATGCAGCGAATGTGACTATTTCAGGGCAATGAGCAAGGATGAGTGGCGCAAACTGGCAAACAGCCCTAACCGGGATGAAAAACTCCACAAATATTACAAACACGAGATGGAAGATGAAAACGGCATAAAAGGCGGAATCTTATGCAGAGGCTGCAGCAAAACATTTGAAAAAGAGAATATGGGGCCTCTTGGCTTTTTCTGCAAAAAATGCTGGTACAAATTTCTTATCGTCATATTTGTGCTGATGGTAATTGCATCATACATGGTCTGGATGATGCTGGTATAATATATTTTTTTTAGTGAACATTCGTATAACCTGCCGGTTATATCTCAAAACCAAAAAGATAGTGAATATTAATATAAATTCAGATTGAAAGTTGTGCATTATATCACAAATAATGCAGAAAAATTGTTTCATTCTTTTTATCCTGCAGTTTGTGAACGGAAACATAATTTATGGACTACAGTGCTGTATCAGTTGCCGGAAAAAGGGCCTACAATGAAGACTCTTACCTTGCGGCACCAGTAGGCAGAGGTATGCTTTTGGCAGTCGCAGATGGTCTTGGCGGACATGCAGCCGGAGAAGTGGCATCAAAACTTGCCATTGCCACATTAAGAAGAATTTTTTCCGAAGGCTATAATGAGGGAATGGATATCGGAGAGAAAAAAGAGCTCCTCATATTCGCATTCAAAGAGGCGGATTCAGAGATTGAAAAAAATGCCACGGGAAATTCCAAAGGTATGGGAACAACCCTTGTAGGAGCATTTATGGAGGATAACATTGTCGTTGCCGCAAATACAGGTGATTCACGCCTTTACCATTACGGCAGCGAATTAAGGCAGATTACTGTTGATCACTCCCTTGTCCAGGACCTTGTCAGAAAGGGCCTTGTGGAGAAAAAATCCGCAAGGTTTCATCCGATGAAGCATGTTATAAACCACTCACTTGGAGGTGACTTCAATGTTGATACGTTCAGCTTTGATACAAAACCAGGCGATATTCTTCTCCTCTCAAGTGACGGCCTCCATGACTATCTTGAAGATGAGCAGATAAAAGCGGCTCTTGGGGAAAAACAGGCAAACGAAATAGCAAAAGAACTCATAAAATCAGCTCTTTTGACATCGGACGACAATATAACAGCAGTTGTTATGATCAACCAGACCAACTGACACAGTTATACTAAAAAAGAAGAAAAAAGAAAGAAGAAACATAGAAAAAGGCGGAGAAAAGTCAGATGAATGACGATATTAATGAGAATACAATTGCAATTACAAGCGATCCTGATTTTTACGAGGATCTCTCCGATTACTTAAATGTCCTTTCTAATCCTACAAGACTTCGGATTCTAAAGCTCATAGAACATCACCCCAAAGAGGTCAGGGAGATTGCAAGCGAGATTGATACAAGCTATGAGAATACAAAAAAGCATCTCGACAAACTCCTCAAAACAGGTGTCATAAAAAAGGAAGCAGGACTCGGGCGGCAGACATCCAAAGGTTCACTACCTGTATGGAAGTATTCCTTAATTCCGGGCGGAATGGAAGGAATAATACGAAACCTGAGTATTTTCAGCAACATCGACATCAGAATCGGAGAAGAGGAACTGAATTCAAAACTTCAGTCTGTCCGTAGTATGCTTGAGAGCGATAATAAAACAGGAATTCCGGTAATAATTATTCTCGGCGGCGATGACGACGGCAAAGCACATCCGCTAAAAGAAAGTGAGGTTCTGATCGGACGCGAGGATCAGAATGCCCCCGATATCAAAGATAACTGCACAATTGTTCTCTCATCCGGATATGAGGCAGTGACAAGGGTTACAAAACCTCACGGGAAGTTCATTTCAAGAGAAGGAGAATGGTTTTTTGAGGACTGCAAAAGCAC
>NZ_JBSREC010000025.1:0-14517 GCF_055145805.1 Methanomicrobium sp.
AATAATCAGGTAAGTTATATTCAAGGACTTTATTAAGAATTTTATTTCTCAATGCTATTGACAAATTTGGATATTGATGGAGCAGTAAATTAGATAAATTATCTATTGAATCATCGTAGTCTATAATATTTTCAATGATTTTTTCCACTATATTTTTAGGCAAAATTGAGAAAGAATCAAATGTAACCCAGCTTACTGCTGTTACTGCCTCGGGGTAATTTGATAGAATTAATAATAATTCTGCATCAGGTCCTATTGGAATAAATTCAAAACATTCGAAAATGACTGCTGCTGCGATTGAAGTATTATTACCTTTCTTCATAAAATTTTTATTTGAAATAATTTCAAAAGGTATTTTTTGAAGATCTTCCGGCAATTTTTTGTAATTGTCACATAATGCAGTTAAGGCTCCCTTTAAATATTTAGGGGGAATAATATAATTTTTAAACAATTCTTTTATTTTTAATGAGCAATTTGGATAGTTTTGTGATATTAGATAAAGAATAATCTCTCCTGAAAACTCAATATTCAATAAATCTCTAAATATTGTTTGATTAATTTGATCTAATTCATCATAATGGCTGATGAGTAATTCTAAATATGGTTCGATATAGTTTTCATAATCATCTTCTTCACATGACGTATTTGAGGAATAATTTTCAAACTTTTTTTTCAAATGCGTTTGATAGATTGTTTGAATTAATTCATTTCTTGTTTTTTTAGGTAATTCTAGATAGTATTTATTTAATACACGAATAACATCCGGGATTGATTTTGAGTCATATGAAAGTTCACCCAATGCTTTACAAAATATTAAATTGCATCCTGAATTTTTTAATATGAAGGGAGTTGTAGCTCTATATGATGGATGTTTAAAAGATAGTATTTTTTGTCCAGAAAAACTGAATGGAAGAGTTAGTGGTAATGTAAATCCTCGATTACTTACTATTATCCGGTCTTCTTCATCTACCAATTTTGAAAATTCTTGATATCCTTCTTTTTTTAGGTTATCATATTTATAATTTATAAATTTATAATCAAAATTTTCAGAAATGAGAATAAAGGATAATAGTAAAATTTTATCTTTTCTTCCTGTATTGTAAAGACCAATAATCTCTTTTGCAAAATTTCTCTCAGAAGACTCTGAATTTCTTTTAATTTCTCTCTCAATATCATCAATATTTTGAATATTTATTGAGTTTTGGATAAAATTATGAATACTTAATGGTGTAGGTAAAATATCTTCTTTTTCAATTAGAGAGATAACATGTTTTTTTAATTTAGGCACTTTATACCATTTGCAATCTTTAATATTTGCCCAATCATTTAAGATAGATTTTCTTTTTTGAGTGTCATATGAGGGCATTTTGAGATTTAGTTCTTTTTCAAAATTTTCAATCTCTTCATCAGACAAAGAATCTGCTTTAAATTCTTTAAAAATATCTTTTCTGGATGTTAATAGCAAAAAAATATTTGTTTTATTTTGGATAAAACTAATTATTTCATTGATTCCCTGACTCAATTTTTCCCTTTTCTCATATTCAATATTTCCAAAAGGATCTTCAACATAAATTATCTGATTTTGATTTTTATTAGCATCAATTGTCTCTAGAAATTTCCTGCCTTCAGATCTTTCATTGATATCTCCACCTTTGATCCAGATAGGATTATATCCTTTTTTATACCAAAGCCATAATAATCGAATAGCCAGATAGGTCTTGCCATATTCGGGAGTTCCAGTAAGAAAAATAATATGATCTTTCTCAAAACTTTTCAGAATATTTTCATATTCCTGAGGAGGAATGAAAACTTTGTCAATCAATGCACCACTAGCATCGTTTCGAGATTTTCCAATTTTCTTTAAAAAATCATAAATTTCAAATTCTCTTTTAATTGCTGAAATAGGTAATGAGAAAATTACTTCATTTTCTAGTGGTATTTTTTTACAATCAATTTTTTGATGAACTTCTAATTTTTGGAAAACAGCAGCAGTAAGTATAACATATGATTCCTTAATTGATTCATGAAATTGTTCTTTATGCCAGTCCCTATATTTTTTAGGTAAATCCTTTTTAAGTGCAGATATAATTTCATTTGAGGCAATAGGATTGTCTGAATCTTCACTATTTTTTATAATATCAATAGCTACTTCAATAGGTATTTTTTCAATATTTTTATTTTCAGTTGGAAGATCTATATTCAAAAATTTATGCAATATTTGAAAAATCAAACTGAGATCAGAAGCAATTATAAAACAATTATCTGTTCCTTTTTCTATGTAATATTTTTTTGAATCATTTTGATTGTTATTTTCCAAGTCCTGAATTTTTTTATTAAAAGGATTTAATATTGCATTTTCCCTTATCCAATTTTCATTAAAATCAGTGTTCTTACCAAGTTCACGGGGTAATTTTTCGAATCCTAAAATATCAATATGAACTAAAAATTTCTCTTCATTCATAATATCAGATATATAAAATATTGGTGTTGCAATATATAACTCTAAGAGTCATAATTTCAATTCTAAAATGCAAAACTACCTTATATAGATTATTTATCTGAATATTTGCATATTTCAAAAAAAAAGGTTTTTTTGGAATAACTTCTAAAAATTTTTCAAAGTCTTTTATTCAGGCTTTAAAGCCCGGTAAAACGTAACTGCATCCCCGCACCCAAAATTCTCCTGAGTCAGAATATTTTCATGAGAGGTTATACCTGTAAAACCGGCTCCTTTCAGTATCGGCAAAAGATTAGAATACTCATACAGTTGTAAAGAAATTCTTTACAACTGATTTCTCCAAAAGTTCACTCTCATCAAAAATATTTTTAAGATGATTTCCTACATTTTGTTTAGTGGTTCCAAATAATTCAGAAATCCGCTTTTGAGTAAGCCAGATGTTTTCGTTATGCAAAAACACCTCTACTTTTACCTCTCCGTCAGGGGATGTATATAGCAGAAATTCTGTCAGTTCATCATGGATAGATAACTGATTCTTCTTTTCATTATTTTGCATTGGTTAATCACCATTTATTTTCCTGTCAAATCACTTTATCCTCAATCAGGCAAAAAAAATTGAGGAGGGTGTTTTCATATATCTATGATTATCACAAAAAATCCATGACCTGACCTAAATCATCATATGAAACAACTCTCCCCGCTTTCCTGTTCTGCGGGCTTTCACCGCCGTAAACAACAAAAGATCTCTTTGGAGGATTTCCCGAGAGATTATTCCAGTATGAGATATTTTTAAAATAATCGTCATTTACTGTTCTTCCTGCCTTGATTTCGACCGGCACCGGATTATCTTCTCCTGTATCAATTATACAGTCTATTTCATGTCCTGCCTTATCCCTCCAGTAATATATGTTGTTCTCCTTTGCCCTGTTGAACCTGTATTTTAAGAGTTCGACGATAATCAGGGATTCAAAAAGCCCTCCTTTCAGTGAGTGGTATTTCACCTGTTCGATATTTTGAATTCCGGCAAGATATGAGGCAAGGCCGGGGTCTGTAAAGTAGAGTTTTGGCATTTTGGTAAGGCGTTTGTTGAAATTTTTGTGATGTGCTCTTGCAAGGACTATTATGAATGATGCCTGAAGAAGAGAAATCCATTCTTTTGCGGTTTTATCATTGATGCCACAGTCATTTGCAAGCGAGGAGAAGTTGACAATCTGCCCGTTTCTGTTTGCACACATCTTCAGAAAATCCTGAAATGTTGAGAGGTTTTTTATTTGTTTAAGCTGCCGAAGGTCTCTTTCGATATATGTCTGAACATATGACGAGTAATAGTCCGTTGCATTTATTTTGCTGTCATAAATCCGTGGGAAAAATCCATTGAATAAATAATCCTCATATGTTTTCAGACCGGCACCTGCTGTTTTTAACTCGCTCATTGAGAGAGGAAGAAGTTTTAAAATTCCAACCCTTCCTGCAAGTGACTGTGATATTTTTTCTGAAAGCATGAAATTTTGCGAACCTGTGAGAATAAACCTGCCTGTTTTTTTTGAACTATCAAGTACTCCCTGAAGGTAAGAGAACAATTCAGGAACATGCTGTATTTCATCAATTACAGCTCCAGTTTTTTCAAATTGCTTTAAAAAACTTCTTGGATCTTCCTTTGCATATGCTCTTGTGTCCGGATCTTCAAGTAAAACATAGGGTTTTTCAGAAAAGACAGACTTCACAAGAGTTGTCTTTCCGGATTGCCTTGGTCCTGTTACAGATACTGCCGGAAATCCGCCTGCAAGCTGTCTAAGTTTTTTTTCAGCTTCTCTTTTAATCATATTTCTCCCCCTATGTTGGACAAATCCGGAATGCAACTCCGAATTTGTCCGGGTGTTTGTTGAAAATTGTATCTTATAGTATAAAAAAGACTGACCTGACAAAACTTCTCAAAGCTTCTTTTACCTGCAGGTTCAGGCAGATGTGAATTTTTGCAGAGTGAATTCAACACCCAATTTTTCTAACAACCCATATTTTTAAAATTACCAGATTCATATAGAAGAATAAGATGCAGATACAGGTTTTGATAAAACCGGGAGAGGACGGCTGGTTTGTGGCAGAAGTTCCCTCTCTTCCCGGATGTGTTTCACAGGGAAAATACCCGGGGATTTCACACTCGCAAATATCAGGCAGGCAATAGAGCTGTACCCTGAACCTGACAAGAACGTAATGTATTAGGCAATGCAGGGGTTGAGAGGTTACTTTATGGCAGGGAAAAATAATTTCCATCACTGGCCGTTTTGATTTTCATAGCTGCAAACGCTAAAAAACCTGAAAAAATTTCTCTTCTTCTTTAGGTCTGCCTGCCGGATTCAAACAATAAGTTATATAATATCACAATTTTAAACAGGAATAATTATTTCTCAAAGACGGGACTGGGAAATTACATCCCTGCTTTTCATATGCTTCTTTTAAGGGGATGGTAAAAACGGACAGATTCAAAGAGAAATATTTTTCTGCATCGGATGAGATGCGGAAGAAAAAGACGGATTTTTACAGGCACTGCACGTTCGCGGCAGTAATTTTGTTTATTCTGCTTCTGGTTTCAGCATCGCCGGCATCGGCGAAGGAGTGGACACTGACAACAAACGATACTATTTCTGATAATGTCACACTCGCCTCCTCAGGCGACACGCTCATCCTCAACCCGGGGACGTACTATCAGAATGGTAATGGTATTAGTATAAACAAAGATATCACCATAAAGGCGAACGCATCTGCAGGCGGAACGGCTGAGAATACGATTATCGACGGTGGAAATCAAAATGGAATTTTTTATTCTTCGGATAATACTTTTGTTATAGATAACCTCACCCTGAAGGACGGGAAAGATGGTAATGGTCTTGGAGGTGGTGTACATTTCACGTCTGGCGGCAGTCTCACTGCTGCTTCCTGTGTGTTTTCCGGATGTTCTGCTACAGAGGGATCAGGATATGGCGGTGCAATCTACTCCGAAATTCCGGTTGTCCTGACCTCGTGCACTTTCAGCGGTTGCTCTGCCAATGCATATGGCGGTGCAATCTACTCCAAAAATCAGGTTGTCCTGACCTCGTGCATTTTCAGCGACTGTTCCGTCACTGGGGACGGTGGTGCAATCTACTCCGAAGCAGGCAGTCTTAATGCTACATCCTGTGTATTTTCCGGCTGCAATGCCACTCAAAACGCAGGTGCAATCTACTCCAAAACTTCGGTTGTCCTGACCTCGTGCACTTTTACTAACTGCAATGCTGATAATGGTCCCGATGCATTCTATTTACTCAGCGGTGTCCCTTGCAATATGAACTTCTGCAGGATCTATAAATATCAGGATACAGCAATTTCCAGCGCAATTATGCAAATCTCCGCCGAAAACAACTGGTGGGGAAGCGGATCGATAACTAATATCATCGTAAACGCGGATACAAACCCGTATCTGAAGTCCGGAATCACCGCCACACCTTCTGTTATTACGACATCGGGGACATCCACAATAAAAGCGAACCTGACGCACAACTCGAACGGCGATGACACCTCAGGTTCCGGCCTTTTTGTCCCCGACGGGATTCCGGTAGCATTCTCCGCAACCTCCGGTACACTCTCGGTTTCGGGCGGAAACGTATCCTCCGGTGTTAACACGACTGTCTTCACCCCGGAATCTGCAGGGACTGCGATGATAAGTGCGGTGATTGACGGTGTGACTGTAAGCGTCCCTGTAACTGTTCTGGAAGCAGGCTTCACAGGAGATCCGATAACCGGCACAGCTCCGCTCGATGTCAACTTCACCGATGCCTCCGGCGGTAGTCCGACTGCATGGAACTGGTCGTTCGGCGACGGTGAATGGTTTAATACCACCACATCCTCAAACCCTGTCCACACTTATGATACAGCCGGAACGTACACCGTAAATCTCACGGTGAGCAGATCCGGCGTAACCGACACCCTCTCCCGTGCAGGTTATGTCAATATCAGTGCAGTCCCCGCCCCGCAGCCCACAGTAGCACCCGATAACGGGGGAAGTAGCGGCGGAAGCGGCGGCGACGGATCAAACACCGACACAGGCGTAGGTGCTACAGGCAGTCTCAATGCCGGTGAAACGGCTTCATTCGGCTTTGAAGGAAAAGGAGCCGTAGGTGAACTATCGATAACAGCCGGTGATAAGATCTCAAAAGTGATGGTAACCGTAAAGAGCCAGAAAAACACCCCTTCAGATGTTGATGAGCCTGAAACCGATGTCTACGAGTACGAGGATGTGACAGTCTACTATCTTGAGCCGTCAGGAATATCCGGCGGAACTTTTGATTTTAAGGTTGAAAAGAGCTGGCTTGAATCAAACGGGTATGATATCAGCGACATCGTAATGCTGCACTACAATGAGGAAACAGGCGAATGGGAGGAGCTTTTAACAACATTCGCCGGCGAAGACGGAGGTTATTACTATTACAGTTCACAGACTCCTTCCTTCTCCCTCTTTGCAATAGCATATTCAGAAGGTGCGGCGATTGTTCCTGAAAAGGCAGCACCTGATCCTGCATCTGAATCAGATAAGAGAGTTAAAACCACTGCACCGGCAACCGCACCTTCGGAAACAGAAACACCGGTACCTGCAGTCTCCACTGAAAAAGGATTGTCATTATCCCCGCTGATAATCCCCGGAATTTTTCTCATTGTGATTGGGATAGTTGCGTCAGGATTTATATGGAAAAGAAGACGCGACAAATATCCTGACTGGTGGGATCACGGCAGAGGCAGGAAATAAAATTTATCAGAATAACTATTATTTTTTTCAGTCTCCGGGTGGATTTTCACAGGGGATTTCTACAAGGCCGGTTTTTCAGTTATTTTTTGAAATATATCTTCGTTAATCCGACCGCCGAAAGCTAGATCTTACTTTTCACTGATCTATGGATTGTGAGAGACAATGGCAAAGATGGGCTCTTACATCAATTCAGGGAGTGCCGCTCAGCGATAATCAGAATTCCCTGACGTTTTAACTCAGCCTTGTTCTTCTGCAGGATATGCACTTAATTTAATTGAAAAATTGAGCAGATATATATTGCACTTAATCAAAAGTAGTCTCTAACGGAGATATATATGGCGCCTGTAATCAGAACCGATAACCTGACAAAGACTTTTGGAGAGTTAAGAGCTGTTGATTCTGTCAGTCTTTCTGTTGAGAAGGGGAGTCTTTTCGGGCTTTTAGGACCGAACGGTTCCGGAAAGACTACAATGATTAAGATGCTCACCGGCCAGATTAAGCCCACGTCCGGTTCGGGAGAGATTCTTGAAATTGATTCATCAGCAGAAGGTATTAAGGTCAGGGAGGCTGTGGGAATAATCCCCGAACAGGAGACTCCGCCGAGTTTTTTAACGTCAGAGGAGTATCTCTCTTTCGTCGCCAAAATCAGAAATATAGAAGATATCGGTGATAAAGCGGACTGGTGGTTTGACTATCTTGATTTCGCTGACAAAAAAGACGTTCTTTGCAAGGATTTGTCACGCGGAACAAGGCAGAAACTCATGTTTGCGCAGGCCTTTTTACACGACCCGGAGGTCGCATTAATTGACGAGCCCTTAATAAATCTCGATCCCGTTATGCAGAGAAAGGTAAAGAAATTTTTAAAGGATTATGTGGCCCGCGGAAATACAATATTTCTCTCAACCCATATACTTGAGATTGCAGAGGAAATATGCTCTGATTTCGCAATTTTACACAAGGGAAAGCTTCTGCATACAGGGACTGTAAGCTCTTTAAAGGATAAAAATATTCATCTCGATGATTTTTTCATGGATCTTGTTGAGAAGAGGAATTTAGATGTTTGATATCTTTAAGGTCATGTTTAAGGAAGAGTGGCGGATGCACTCAACACTTTTCGGAAGTCTGAATTTCGCGATGTTTCCTGTATTGATATTCGCAATCGCCTTTATGGGTGCATTTCTTC
This sequence comes from Methanomicrobium sp., assembly GCF_055145805.1. Classification (NCBI taxonomy): domain Archaea; kingdom Methanobacteriati; phylum Methanobacteriota; class Methanomicrobia; order Methanomicrobiales; family Methanomicrobiaceae; genus Methanomicrobium; species Methanomicrobium sp. Next base: position 8,419 of record NZ_JBSREC010000025.1, read on the forward strand.
TGCCGCTTATTAGAAGTGTGATGGACATCGCAGTGCTTGGGATTGTGATTCATGCACAGTTTGTTCTCCTGGGTGTAATGGTTGGCTCCTTTGGACTCATGGGGAAAGAGGTTATGAACCGCAGATTCGGGCAGGCAAGCTTTATTGCATATTCGGCAAGGAGTCTTCCGGTATCAGAGAAGATGATATTTTTAAATTTCGTTGTAAAGGATATCATCTACTACTTCATACTCTGGGTACTTCCGTTCGGAGCAGGTTTTCTCATCGCATCGCCGTTTCTGGGAATTTCGCTATACTATCCGATGCTTTTGCTTCTGACGATGTCGCTTGCATTCCTGACAGGGCTTTGTGTTGTATTTTTATTGTCGGCAGTATATTCCAGAAGCAAAAGGGCACTTGCCGGCTTACTTTTAGTCCTTGTGCTGTCAGTTGTGGCCTTAAGTTTGGTATATTCTCCGGAAACTGTCATCTTCCTGCTCTTCCCGCCGGTTTCACTCTTTAACTCATTCACATATTCCGGGCTTTTGTTATCTCTGTGTCTGATAACTGTTCTTTTCGTGCTTTCGGTCCTCTTTTTTACACCTATTGACTCAGGCTCTGAGAAGCATTACAAAAACAGACTGGATTCTCTCTCAATGAGGCTGAAATTTCTAAAAGAGAATACTCTGGTTGCAAAGGACTTTATTGATCTTTACAGAAGCGGAATCGGAGTGGGGCAGACTCTCTTCTCATTTCTTCTTCCGCTTGGACTGATCTGGCTGGTATTATCTTTTATGGCCGGTTTTCTCACACAGGGAAATATTCTCTTCACGCTTGCAGTCACAACCGGTATTATAGCATCGACCATGTACACATGGCTCACTGAGTTTGACCAGGTATCGACATATCTCTTTTTGCCTTTGAATATTTCATCAGTAATCCGGGCAAAGATTGGAACTTTTACTGTACTTCAGGCAGTTCCCGTAGCTTTTATTGTAATGGCGGGTTTTATCTCAGGGGCCGCTGAATACATTCCGGGTGCCGTTGTTCTGACACTTTGTGTCTCGTTTTTCACTCTTGCCTTAATGGTAAGGCTTTGCGGACTTTCTCCCGGAACAATGATCTACAATGTCAGGGTATTTTTAAAATATATTCTTGTGACAGGACCCCTGACACTTGTTCTTCTGGCACTGACATTCATTAGTCCTTATCTTGCCTACATGTCAGTTCTTCTTCTGATTCCCGCATGTCTTCTGATAAAAAGCGGGTTTGGGAAATGGGATGCTGCAGATAATGCGGGATTTTAGCCGGTAAAGAAAATTGTCCTGTATCCAAAATCAGTATGGATAAGAGAAACAGGACAATTTCACAACCGGATGATAATCCATAGATAAAATGTTCATACTTAAAAGCGCAAATGATTTTTTTGTCTGAAAATTATTTGAATTTTATTTATAAGGCATTTTTGTCTTAATTTTTTTGACAATGGTAAAACAAGACCGCCAGTTAAACACTCAGTTTGATTACTTTTGGAACAGTTCAAGAGCATAGTGAGAGAAGATATAAATGAGCAAATTCTATTTTTTTGATGATGCTGAAAATTAAAAAACAAACACTGGCACTAATTATTATTTGTATTTTTTTGATTAGCCCTGTCGCAGCTGACAGAAACGGTGTTTATCTTTCCATCACTCCATCCAGCCCTACGGAAAATCCGAATTCCTATGTTCATGCATATTCCGGTGATGAACCTGTTATCGTAAATATAACTCTCAAAAACGAAGGCCAAAACCCGGTTACCATAATGGGCGTTCCCCCAATGACAATAATCACAAATGAAGCGATGTCAGAATCCAGAAAATATCTGCGCAATCAATCTGCAAAGATTCTGTTTCCCGGAGAATCATGTACAGAAGTATTTGTCTGGGATCAAAAGGATAAAAATGATACAAAGGTGATACCCGGACTTTATACAATTCATGTCTATTATCTCTATTCTCCTGATGATGACAGAGGTATCTGGGATATATCCAATCTGCAGATGAGCACAGGTTCTGTATATATTCGGATAAATCCTCCAAAATCCACGCCTTCCACACCGCTCCATATACTAATTTCTTTGGCAGGACTGAGTATTTCCGGAGTTATTGTGATGTGTTTAAGAAAAATAAGATGATCTGCTGATGATTTGTTTTCTCTGATTATCCGGGATATAAAACTGGATAAAAAAAATTAGTGAGAGTTCATGAAAAAAATAATTAAATCAGGTAAAATAGCCGTTCTGTTCATTGTGGCAGTCTTTGTTATTTCCCTGGCATCATACAGTACACTTCTGGCATATCACATTTTATTCACACCTGATTCATCTATTTTTGCCGGTGCCTACTCTTTTAAGGAAACAGATTTAAGATCGGAAACTGTTATTATAAATTTAAGTGAGTCTGATTTCAGTCAGTACCCTGTCCTGAGGGAACTGTTAAATGACCCTGACAGCGGGGGAATAACATTTAATCGCTTTGAATGGGATTATGAACAAATTCAGGATTTTAGGAATCGCTACTTTGTAAATAATTCTGTTAACAGATATGTCTGGTGGAACAATACCTGTTACCAGATCGTTGTCGGTCAGTCATAATTTAAAAAAATGAGGAGGATTTTGTTTTGTTATCAGAAGGAATGACAGATCTCATGATCTCTCTTTTTGCAGCTGTGCCAATATTTTTCTTACCTGCTGTTTTTCCGTTGATCGCAATATTTTATGGCTGGTATACCAAAAACAGGGTTGCTGCAGCTCTCCTGGGGGCAGTTCCATTTCCCCTGCTTATGACTGCCGGTATCGCTTTACAGGGTTTCACTCCTGTTCACACAGACTGGCTCGCAATGGCAATCGTTTATTATCTGAGTCTTGCGGGAATCGGAGGACTTTCAGGATATTTTGCATCTTTTAAAACAAGGAAACATCTGGCTGCTGCACTTGGACTTGCTGTTGTATGGGTGATTGTCTTTTTTTCCGGAATTAATTAGTAAAATTCAGGAGATTAAGGTATGATAAAAATGGAAAAGGAAATATTATCTGACTATGATTCAAAAAATAAAATAATAATCTTGTGAGTCCTTAACTATGAAATCCTCCCGTATATTTATTCTGACCTGTTTATTTCTTCTTCTGGTGACATTCCCTCTCCTTTCAGGCTGCACAACCAGCCAGTACAACAACCTGACTGCCGGTGAACTGAAAAATAAGTTTCTTGAAAATGCAGGCAGAATTGAGGATTATCAGTCAGAATATCACTCTGCAAAAGACGGGCAGATTCTTTTTGACTGGAAAGCTCCCGCAGAATACCGTATGGAATACCTCAGCAGTACAAAGAATGCGCCGGGAACAATCCTCCTCATGAATAAAACAACAGCAGTCTGGTATGATGCCAAAGAGAACACGTACAATATCCAGCCGGAAATAGCGTATCTTCCCCGGCATGATTACCAGGCAATTATTCAAAGAGCCGTTTTTAACGAGGAATTTACCATAACCGAAACAGAGCCGGCTGATGATCGTATGCTGTATGAAATAGAGATTTTAACAGAACCATGGTCTGATAAGTACACTGATTATATCAGCTCAAAAATCCGGGCCAGGATAGATCCAAAATCAGGCCTCGTATGGAACATCACAACATATTACCCGTCGGATACCGTAAACGATGTAATCGAATATAACCGCATTGAAGTGAATACCAACATTCCTGAGAGCAGGTTCTCGTTTATTCCTCCGGATGTATCAAAACCCAGGGGTGCTGTTGAAAGGCCCGGAATAATTACAACAGAAAATTACTCTGACTCACTGCACCCGGCTCTTGTTTCGGGCAGTACTGACTATACCTCTGATCTGCTGACACTGCCTGTCGGAGGTTTTAACGGGGAGAGATTCTTAATCCACATGTTAAATTATGACGGAACAACATGGGTGAAAAAGCCCGATCCGTCAGGTTCAATAAACTATACCTTCTATTCCAGAAACATGCAACCTAAAACTGTGAAGTATAAGATAACACGTGTCGCCGGATTGTATGAGACGAGCCCTCTTCCTCTGCCAAATAACTTTAAAGTTGCAGTTGAACCGGAAGAGTTCATGGCAAAGCCGGGGAATGTTTATACATCTACAGTTACGGTTCACATGCAGCCTGATTCTGAACCTCACGATCTGTGGTTATACATGCACGCTGATATCGAAGGGTCGCCGGATGCGATTACTGACGACTGGGTAAGAGTGGCTGTTGATGACGGCACACCTATGAGTGGTGCCGGGCTTTACCACTTCTACCAGGGATCAGGAGATTATGCTCAGGATCTGCTGGTTGTGCCGCAGGGAGAAACTGGCATTGCACAGTTTATAGTTCAAACGGGCGAACTTGACACTGGTATAGTAACAATGAACCTGACAACAGTGCCATGCAGTCTGAATCATGGGCCTATAGGTGAGGATGAATGCCCCTCTTGGCCAAAAGGAATACAGGTGTCTTTAACTCCGGACAGATTCACAGCCAGAAGCTTTGCTGATTACTATCTCGATATGTCATTTTCAGTTGATTCTTCGGTAAAACCGGGGGATTATTGTTTTAGTGCACAACTAAGGACACCTACAGGAGGTTTTGATTTTTCAGCGTTCACTCTCAGGGTGATTTCTGATGAGTGATGAATTTTTTAAAAACCAAAAAATAACTATCCTGACAAAAAATCAATTTGATTTTTCCAAAGAAGGGTCCGGGGACATAATGATAAGTGATATATGTAATATATTTATATATTAATCTTGGATGGGTAAGTCCGAATAGCAGATACCTGAGATTATTCTGATTTCATGATTATGATATGAAGATATTGCAGTTTATACGGAATATTTAGATGATATTTATAAAAAGAATTGCCAAAACCGGTTTGCCGGCGTTTTTTATTGCCGGAATAATCCTCTCTTCAGGGTGTGTTTTTGATAAAGAGTTTACAGATGATGAACTGATTTCAATTGCAGCAAATAATCCCGAAGTGGTCTCTCTCATTGGTGATGGCGATTACAAAGTTACAGGCTCAGGACCTGTGAAAATGAATGGCGTGGATATCTATTCTGTAAAAATATCAGTTACAAATGAGCAGGGGAAAAAAAGGGCTTATCAGGTTTTTATAGATAAATCAGGGTATGTGATAATGGTTAAAAATGAATTTGGCACGATAGATCCTAATACGGTTGATATTGGCATTAAAAACAATAGTACTGCAAGCTGAGATTATTTTTAGGAGGAGTAAATATGGAAAAATTACAGAAGGCTGCTCTGGCAGTTTTAATAATATTCATTTTCATAATATCGGGATTTATGCTCTTTTTGCACCTGCTTTCAGGCGATCTCGGAGGATCAATGTCGCTTGCAAAAGTGTCAGAGGAGAACCTGGATTGTTACGAAATTGTAGAGATAACAAATGATGATTTCAACAGATATCCGCCCTTAAGAGAGCTTTTTGAAAACATCAACGACGACGGGGGGGAGTTTATCAGCCATGCTTCAGTCCGGGGAAAGGCGACAGATGAGATCATGTCAAAATATTCGGTTGAAAGGGATGGTCAGGGCAACCACATAAGAAAGGCCCTTTTTTGGAACGGGGATTATTACTTTATTCTTATGGCCAGATCATGAAAGGGGCTGATAAAAACCTGGTTGCTGCCGGAATTTTTCTGGCGCTGATATTTTTAGTGATAATCGGATGTGTGGTATATTTTTGCGGCGGGTCACTGCAATCCTGTTATTGTGTATCGGGAGAGGGCGAATCAGCAGTTCCTCTTGTTGATTTTGCAGGTGCAACGACGCTTGTAAAATCGCAGAAGAACGGTACGGAGCTTAATATACAGAGCACCATTGAAAACTGCGATCTCGTGCTCCTGGATATTGAAATGATCAGAAAACAGCTGTTTGCAGGGGATAATTTGTCTGTAAAAATTGAAGGAGAACCGTATCTGATGGTTCTTAAAGGTTTTACAATAAAAACACCGCGGGAGGTTTCAGGCATTTATTCCTACACCGGATACCTTGACGGCTTTCCTGAAAGTGAAATAGTTCTGACGGCAGGCGAGCA
>NZ_JBSREC010000026.1:0-7807 GCF_055145805.1 Methanomicrobium sp.
ATCATGCACTTGAACCGCTGATGTGCCCAAAATGCCTTACAATCAACCCGCCAAAAGCTAAATTCTGCAACAACTGCTGCTCATCACTCACAGACGATGCCGCTGTAACAATTGAGGATATGGCAAAGGACATTCTTTCAAACCCGGATATGTTAAAGAAGATGGTAGCAGAGATTCTTGAGGAGAGGATGAAAGGAGGTAATACAACCTCCTGATACCATCTAGTTTATCATATTTAATATCTACAAAAAATATACAAGAAATCTCTTTATAATAACCTTCACCACTTTTTATTCATGGTTGAAACATGTAGTCCATCGAATATATTAGATGAAAAATCAATAAATGAAATTTCTGAGGCATATACCTTAGTTTATAATTTTTATGTCTGTTTTTACCAACGCAATATGATTTATAATGAAATTCATTCACAGAATAAAGACTATTTCAAAAATAAAGTGGATAATTTAGAACAACTAAATTGCTTCACTTTGAACTATAACGGCTTAAATAAAAATTTTCTTAAGGGAATGATGAACTACGAAGGAAATTTTGGCATTTATTCTTCACTGCTTCTTCAGGCATCTCTCGTAGGAGTATTATATCCCATAATTACGATACTCAATAATAATAAGATTTCAAATTTTTTTATAAATACTTGCTTTAATGGGAATAAAAGTGATTTCAAAAAATTTGATAGGTTAATTCGAGTTATAAGAAATACTTATGTCCATAATATCAGTAAAGATACTAAAATTAGATTTGAGGATTATATTGCCGAACAAAATACGATATTTAAAGAATCAGATAGTAATGATACTGAATTTAAATTCACTTTTGATTATTCCCAACCCCCATTTAATAAAAAAATGAACAACATTGACATTGTAATTAGACGTAATCAAATAATTGGAGGTGCTCAATATCTGGGCATTATTTCAAATGACCAGAATAAGCAGCTTTTAGATCTCTGTTATATTATTATGGAAGAGATTTGGAAAAAAGCATCACAAAATAATAGAGATGAGGTATCTCTCAAAAAATAATTTTTCTGCGCCTTTAAACTCCTAAATCTTTAAAAATAAGCCATAGCATAAATCCCCCGTGAGCGGTCCGAAAGTGATTCCCACAGGCCTTTATTAGTGTCCGGATGTTACCTGAAAATATGAATCAGTTTTTGAAATGGGAAGAGACACTGTTTCGGGATCTTTCAGCTTTTGAATCTGATTATATTCCTGACCGATTTTTATTCAGGGGGGAGCAGATAAAAGAGCTTTCATATAATCTCAGGCCGGCATTAAGGGGATGCTCGCCGGTGAACACAATATGCAGGGGGCTTCCGGGGACGGGGAAAACATCATACATCAGGAAATTATTTTCTGAAGCAGAATCATGCACAAAAAAGCTTGTTACTGTTTATGTAAACTGCCAGATTGAGAGGTCTCCGTTTTCGATTTATTCAAAGGTTTATCGAAAGGTTACCGACACTAAAATTTCGCCCGCAGGTTTGTCTTTTGAGAACCTCGTTGCAGCGGTTGCAAAAAAGATTGCAGAAGAGAATAAAGTCGTTCTTCTCTGCCTTGATGACGTTAATTATATGGGCAGTAAGAGTGCGATGAACACTACACTTTTTACTGCTTTAAGACTTCACCAGGAATTTGAGGGAGTCAGAATAGGAGTTTTTGCAGTTCTCTCAGATGTTCATAAGAATATTTTAGATGGCCTTAATGCCGGGGTTGTGTCATCATTCAGGCCGGCTGAGGTATATTTCCCGCCTTACTCCGCTGCGGAGATGCACGATATTTATCAGGCCAAAATCCTCCAGGGGGTTTATCCAAATGTTATCTCGGGGGAGATCCTTGATCTGATTGTTGATTATTCTATGAAGATAGGGGATCTCCGGGTAGGCCTTGATCTTATTAAGCGGTCTGTGATGAATGCGGAGAATGATGCCAGGACATCTGTTACTGAGGAGGATGTAAGCCGGGCCTTTTCGGTCTCAAAGGATGTGCATGTGAATGAGACTGTTAAGACTTTGAAGAACGGTGAGAGGCAGCTCTTTGAGCTCATTGGTCAGATGACTAAGGAATCTTTAGAGAAGGGAGACGCTGCCGGCGTTACACCAGGAGAGGTGCAGGCAGGCGCTCTGAAGAGTGATCTGAATATCAGTTATACCTACTTTTTTGAGTATATCAAAAAATTAGAGGAGCTTAGGCTTGTTGATCTTGTGAAGAAGGACGGGGTTCACGGAAGGATGAGTTATGTGGAGGTTAGGGGGTTTTTATAATGGGTTTTTATGTTAAAATCCTTTTAAAGCGATGAGAGCAAATTAGAGAAGTTGTAAATCGCTTCTTCAGCTTCAGATACAGTTTTTGCACCTGTGCAAACCAGGCTTCCGGTAGAAAACAGGAGTATTGTAACTCCCCTGGTTTTACATACCATCCCTGGGAATTGTTCAGGTTCATATTCACAATCAACCTCTTCTCCGGACCTGAATTGCTCGTAAATGGCTTCCAGACTGGAATTAATTTGTATTTTATCGTGACAAACGATGTTGCTTATATCGAATTTTTTTAATTCGGCTGGGAGTCCTGCTTCGTGTATTTTTTCAATGATTCTTTCAATCAGGGAGTCTGAATTTTCAATAGTATCCGCTCCTGTAAGCAGGAATTTTCCGGATTTATAGAATGCCACATACTTGTTTTCAGGCTGAAGGCGGTATTTGAGCCAGTGTGATTTGCCTTTTTCCGATCCTGGAAGTCCTGTTTGCAGTTTTTCCAGGTCCAGAGGCCCTTTTAGTGAAATGGTGGCTACAACATTGGTTATCTTCATTTTTCTCCCGTATATTAATTATAAACAATCTGTTCAGGACAAAGCGAGTGATTTATAGACAGCATCGACAGGGTCTTCATAAAAGGATATCTGGAATTTGCTGAAAAGATCCGGAGGGACCATTGAGATCTTTCCTGCAGAAGATATCGGGATTAAAACTTTCTTTGCACCGGCATCTAAGCAGACCTGAAGAAGGTCAGAAAGATTGTCAATAACACTAATCGAACCGCCGATAGTGAAGGTTCCAAGAATAACAATCTGTTCATGTACGGGTTTTTCAAGGGCGCCTGAACAGAGACTGATAAATGCAGGAAGTGCAAGGCCGTCTGCTATTCCTACACCTGTCAGGTCCTGTACATGAAGCTGGTAATCTTTCTCTTTTGTAGAGATACTCTGGCTGACGGATTTGGCATTTGCCTTGAAGTAATTAAAGGCGGTCTGAACAGCCTCTTTTGCTTTCGAATTTGAGCCAAGACCGGATTTTTCATATTTCCCCGAACCGGCTACTACCTGCAGTTCAAATTTATATACCCCAATCTTTCCATCTTCGTTTCTGTTAACAGAAAATACCTGGCCGGGTTTTCCCATGCCTTCAGGAATCAGCCTGCTGCCGCCGCTTTCAGGAACTGTAACAAAATGCTCTGAATGCTCCTCAACATCAATGTATGAAAAATTGACATCGTAGAATTCAATTCCGCCAATCTTTTTTAATTGTTCTTTTACTCTTCGTCTTCCGGTGAGGGCATATTCTAGGATTTCACGTGCGTCTTCCTTTGTTGCACTGTCATCAGGATATAATAGTTTCATCAGACCGGAAAATGTCTTTTTTACTGCAATTACATCTCTCTGGTTGAGGTTGTTTCCAAACCTGAAGTATTTGAAGATATGATCTCCAAAGGATCTCTTTCTCATCTCGCGGAGGAATTCCGCAAGGTAGTCAACAATGAATCCGTACCCTTCAGTGAAATGTTCAGGCCTGAATTTTGGGACCTCCCAGCCGGGAAGATAATAATGAATCCTGTCGAAAAATGCACTGTCATTGTTCATGACATCCGGAAACGGTGCAAAGAGATGTGCTGTTTTCATTAGAGATGATATGCTCTGGTTTACGTTTCCGACAAAAACAATTGAGGCGTTTGCGTTTATCTGGTCTTTGCCTCTTGCAAATGAACCTGATGCCATGTAGTCTTTGAGGATTTGGATTCCATCCTTGTCTTTGAACCTTATACCGGCGACTTCATCAAACGCTACAACATCCCATAAACCGACGAGTCCTACCTGTCTTGAACTAAGGTTGTAGAAGAGATTTGCAACTGTTGTCTGTCCACCGGATATTAATATTGAATTTGGAGAGATCTCCTTGTAAACATGGGATTTCCCTGTACTTCTTGGTCCAAGTTCGCACAGATTATAATTATTTTCAACAAGAGGAACAAGTCGTTCAAGGAGATGCCATTTGACAGGATACTCCAGTCTGTCAGGCTCCATTCCTATGGTTCTCAACAGGATGTCGATCCACTCATCTTTTGTGAATTTCTTCCTCCTGTCGATTAGTTCATTGATATCCATATTGGGAATCTGGATAGGTTTCAGGCTGGATATCATAAATGGGGAACGGGATGATTCGACAGAATATTCCATCTTTACTATGCACCAGATTCCGCCACCTAGGAGTTTTTCATACTTCTTTACCGTTTCGGGATCGATCTCAATCTCTTTGATTCCAAGCGATGAGAATTCGGCTTCATAAACATCCCGCCTCTCATTGAGATGAACAGTTATCTTGTCAATGACAGTGTAATATCCGGTCTCACGGATTCTTGATTTAATAAGCTCTGCTTCGTCAGGGCGGACGTAGTTGTCTGATAAGATACGTTTTACTTTTTTTACCCCTTCTTCGATTAACTCTTCATCTTCTGTTGCACAGTTTGAGCCAAGCAGATATTCGAGGACATAGACCGGAACATTATTGCTTCCTTTAAGCTTTTTTGTCAGGTCTTTTCTGACTACTCTGCCAGGGAAACACTGGTTTAGTTTTTTATCCGTTTCAATTGCTGGTATATGTTCTGTCATCTTTTAAGCCTCCGGTTAAAAATCATCAGTTATCAGAATATCTACTTCAAGGGTGGTCTCTAAAACATCAGTGTATTTTGCCTTTATGTCCTCATCGACAGCTTTTAAGAGATAGATGCCGTTTTTAACATTTCTACCCAATGTAAGTGTTACATCAATAATTCTTTTGTCCGGTTCGTCAGAGGTTCTGTCTGCAATGATAACCTTTTCGTCGCTTAATCTTTCCCCTTTATTGTCATAAAGTGCGATTCTGCACCGGAGGGGTTCACGTTTATCTGTTACACTTTCAGTCTGTAAAAGACTGATCCTAAACGGATTACTGGTAATTTTTCTGATGTTTCCAAGCAGTGTTAATCCTACTTTACCATATCCTATTCCTTTTCTGTCAAGATCGGATTCTGATTTAATGTGGTTGTAGTGAAGCACTGGTATGACTATCTCCTGGAGAGATGATCCGCCATGAACAAAGTTCCTTCCGCCTCCCTGGAGCCTGAAACGGAGATCGGCGAAGGGTGTGTATATATAGTAATGTTCTCCTGAATCTGAAGGGATATTTAATTCAAATCTGTGTGTATTTGGAAGTTCTGTCTTTTCACTGCTGATAATAAATCTTTTATTTGCAATAAGAAAATTGTCCTTTTCAAACCCTGCTGTATTAACGATGTCGACATTTTCGAGAGCGTCGCGGTTGTAGATGAATCCGTGATCTGCAGTGATTATTATATTGTTTACATTCAGACTTCTTCCAAGACGGTTTATCATAGTGTTAATATCGTCAATGGCAAGTTCTGCGGCTTCAAAGACTTCGTCTTCTGAGGATTTGCTGTCTCCGGTATCATCGATTCTGTTGTGACAGATATATACTATCCTCTTTCCTTTGATTAGCTCTCTTTGTTCATCTGATTTCTGTTTACTGAACTCTTTGAAGTTTAAAGCTATGGATTCCTTGCCGTAGGCGGCGAGTATTTTATCACGGTTTGCAAGGCCGTCAGAGTCCATCCCGTCAACAAAGACATGGTCTTTTTTGTATTCAAGCTGTTTGTGGGGAAGAAGTGAGGCCATTGCGAGCCGTGTGTAGGACGGAAGAGAGGATGCCATTGTCTTCATCTCAACTGTTCCGTTTGTACTTTTGTTGAGGACATCCATGAGTTCGGCGGCGACCTCATATCTGAGAGCATCTGAGATTATGACTGCGACTTTGTCTCTGTCGTTTCTTTTGATTATCTTTGAAACATGGTTGTCGAAGAAATCTTTCTGTTTGTCGATTAGTTCTATCTCCCATTTTCCGTTTGAATTTTTTTCGAGGAGGTCGCTCCATTTCGTCAGGATTTTTTCGTTGGTGTTCCTGTATTCCCTCTCGACTATCTCCCTGATGCTGTTTTTCAGGATGTCTTTGTCACTGTTTTTGTCATAGTGGCGGTAGAACTTTCGATAGTAGTAGTCGTGGAGATAATATTTTTCAGCATATCTTCTGAAGAGTTCATTTGGAGTGTTTGCAGGGGTTTCTTTTTCTTCTATCTCTTCTGATAAACGGATTAACATTATGCCATATTTAAGTGCTGAATAGATGTGCTTAAATTCGGGATAGTAATGTCTGGTCTTTCGTGCTTCTATCCATTCGAGGTATTTTTCATAGTCCCTGCCGCCGTTTTCGATTGTTTTTACTATCTGCCGGATTATGCTTTTATCAAAAATATCGGGTGCATTGACTTCCAGGTAGCTTTCAACTTTTTGTTTGTTGAGGATGGAGGTTAGATCTTTTTCCAGCTTTTTATCTTCTTCGAGGAGAAGTTTCCGGCAGTATTCGTCAAATCGTGAGGAGTCTTTTGAATTTTCCATCCAGCCGGAGATGAATATTTCACATTCGTTGCTCTGCTTTGGATTGTTGATATAACTCTCAAGTGCTCCGGGGGGGATTTGTGCATTTCTGTCGATATGGGTTATAAGAAAGCTTAAGAAGAATTTTTCGAGCGTGGGGTGCTCTTTATAAAAGCCAAAGTTTCTTCCTGCAAGGTCCCAGAATTTTTCTTCAAGGCTGTATCGGACGATGTCTTCCCAGATTGTGTTCTCTTCTTCAGAGAGTGAGTTTATCAGGACGTTTTTGACAATCTCCCTGTCGTCCGGGGCTGTCGATCCTGTGATTACTGTAAAGATACCTTTTAAGAGATCTTTTTCTTTCCATGTAATATCATAGAATTTTTTGAAGGCTGCAACTCTTTTCTTGCTTGCGAAGAATTTCTGGTGCTTTTCAAGGAATTTGTCATATTCATAGCCTTCTATTCCTATCTCAGATTTTATATCGGATATTCTGCTGTTTTCAAACCGTTCGGAGTATAACTGGATGTCTAAGAGCCAGTTTTCCTTATATGGTCTTTCAGCTTCGTGGGAGTAGATGAGATAGTCAGATTCGGTGTCTGTATGTTCGATTATTTTTTTTATTTCATAGAAGTTGTTATCGAGGATGAGAGTTTTTATGCCGTTTTGACTGAGTGTTTTTGAGATTGATTCTAAGTCTTCGTCTTCGGCTGTTTTTTCATTGTCATACCAGAAGACTATCTTTCTTTTTTCAAATTCTGATAAGTTTTTGAATTTATGAAGTATTGCGGCGGTTGTCTTCTCAAGGCTTAGTATCGGCATCTCTTTTCCCCTATTACTGGAAATTTTGATCTGTGTTCATATAAATACAAAAGTTTCATATCCCCCTCACCAGTCCTTCGAACTTTTCATAGTTGACCTTTACTCCGTCGTCGAGGTCTATTTCTATCTGCTGTAATGATTTGTTGTTTAGGAGTTCGTCGTACTTCTGCATCTCTTCGACCTGGTTTTTGATCTTCGTGAGCCTGGCCTTGTTCTTCGTTTGATCTCCGGAGAGCATCTCCACTTCTGCGATGAGTTTTGATTC
>NZ_JBSREC010000027.1:0-9212 GCF_055145805.1 Methanomicrobium sp.
AATCATAGCTCTTAAAAAAGATGTATGCCACGGTGCACCTGTGCATATGCTCTCCCCTGACGGTGAATACAATATAAAACCGATAAAGCAGTATCTTCCCGGAGTTAAGGTACATCTGATATGTATCGCAGGAATCAGATATGGGATAATTTCAAAAAAGAAGCTGGCCCTTGAGGATCTGTCAAAATATTCGTTTGCAAACCAGCCTTCAGGTTCGGAATCGCGTGTTCTCTTTGACAAAGCCCTCTCTGAAAAGAATATATCTTCTGAATCTGTTTTGGGATATGACAGAATATTAAACAGTGATATGGCCGTTGCAATGGCGGTTTCAAACGGCGACTGTGATGCAGGTGTTACCTCATATCAGTTTGCAAAGACATACGGACTTGACTTTTTCCCGATAGCAACCGCAAGATATGAACTTGCAGTCCGTGACTCTCATTTCGGGGACGAAAGAGTAAAAAAGCTGACTGATGCCATATCCTCTGATGAATTTAAGGAAATTCTCAGGGGAAAAGAGGGTTATGATGTATCAGTTACCGGTGAGATAAGAATTATTAATTAATTTTTCCTTTTTTTCACGCCGGAAACACATGAATGGCGGGAGCTTTAAAAATCACGTAAATTTCCTGTCCGCAGGAAAGAGAAAGATTCTCCACACTTCTCTGTGTAACAACTCCGGTTATTAAAACGCCGGTATCAACTATTATCCTGGACATGGCTCCGTTCCACTGAATATCTGTGATGATTCCCAAAAGTGTGTTTCTTGCAGTTGTGTCAGTCTTCTCTCTTGAAAATATTATCTCTTCTGCCCTTATACCCGCAATAACCTGACCTCTGAGGTCGGTTATCGCATGAAGCTTAACTGCGCCGAGGTCAATTTCAGTATATCCATCTGCCTCTTTTGCCTTTCCCCTGAACAGATTCTCCATTCCTGTGAAACGGGCGACAAATCCACAGGCAGGATTTTTAAAGATCTCTTCAGGTCTTCCTGTCTGGATTATTTTTCCCTCTTCAATAATTGCGACTTTATCCCCGAGTTCAATTGCATCTGTCAGGTTATGTGTCACAATTATACACGGGATGTCTGCTTCCTTAATTCTCTGGCGAAGTTCACGTCTCATCTCTGTCTGCATTCTGACATCAACTGCCGCCAGGGGTTCGTCCAGGAGGAGAATTTCGGGTTTTAAGACAAGTGCTCTTGCCAGTGCAACTCTCTGTCTCTGTCCTCCGGAGAGGCTTTCTACATTGACACCTGCGAGCTCTTCAATCTGCATCGCAGCGAGCTGCTTTGAGACAAGATCATCAATATCATCTTTTGGCATTTTTCTGCATCTGAGTCCGAATGCAACGTTTTCAAAGACTGAAAGGTGTGGAAAGAGTGCGTATGACTGAAACAGATGTCCGGTGTTTCTCTCTTCTGTTCTGGCTGAAATTTTATCCGTATGTGAAAAAATGATATTTTTGCCGAGTTTAATTTCTCCCTCATCAGGTTTTAGGAGACCTGATATAATATTCAGGAGAGTCGATTTTCCGGCACCGTTCTCACCGATTAAAACAAGTGTCTCCCCTTTCGGGACAGAAAGGTCAATATCAAGGGTGAAGTCACGGAGCTGTTTTTTAATTCTGACGGATAACATCAGATCCTCCTTTTTGTGACGTATTTAACTGTCAGAATCACTGCAAATGAGATTACAACAAGTATTATTGCAAGGCTGATTGCATCGTAGATATTGCCCTGCATTGTCGTGTATATCGCAAGCGGCATAGTCTGTGTTTTGCCCTGGAAGTTTCCGGCAAACATGATTGTTGCTCCGAATTCACCCAGAGCCCTTGCAAATGTAAGGATTGCGCCTGATACAAGTCCTGCCCATGCAATCGGAATTGTAACCTTTACCAGAACACTAAAACGGGATGCCCCCAGTGTTCTTGCCGCGTTTTCGTAGATTATATCGACCGCCTCAAAGCTTGACCTGGCCTGCCTTATGTAAAACGGGGATGCAACAAATACCTGTGCGAGAATTACTGCAAGTGTTGTAAAAGCAATCTGGATTCCGAATGCGTCAAGGTATCCGCCCAAAACTCCCTTTCTTCCGAATGCCATTAAAAGTGCAAGACCTGCAACAGCAGGCGGCAGAACAATCGGGAGATCAGTTAAGGTGTCGATTATCTCCTTTCCCCTGTACTCCTTTCTGGCGTTTATATACGAAAGAGGGGTTCCGAACAAAATCACAATTATTGTGCTTATGGTTGCGGTTGTCAGGGATAGTATGAGGGCATCCAGGACAACAGGCTCTTTTAAAGACTCAATGAATCCTTCCGGAGTAATCCTTAAGAAAAGCGCTGCCACCGGGAATATTATAAAGAGAAGAAAAAGCGTGAGAAGTACAAAGACAAGAATTGTTGTTCCCTGTCTTTTTAAGTCTCTTTTCAAAGCGCCTGAAAAAAATTTATTTTTATTCTGCAATCGGGTCAAATCCGTAGTCTTTTAGAATCGCGGCTCCTTTCTCACCGCGTACAAATGCGATGAAATCTGCCGCAGCCTCTTTATTTTTAGAGTCTTTAAGCATTCCAAGAGGATACTTTGCAATAACGTTGTATTCGGCCGGTATATCAATCTGTGTAAGCTGATCTTTGTATTCCTTTAAGATATCTGATTTGTATACAAATGCAGCGTCAGCCTCCCCAAGGGTGAGTTTCGGGACAACTGTTCCAATCGATGTCTCTTCTGAGATTACGTTTGCAAATACAGCGTCTTTGTATTCCTCTCCGTATTCCGAGTTCTCAGCCATCTTATCGAGAATCTGCCTTGCATATGAGCCGAAGGGGACATCCTTTGTTCCCATTACAATCTTGACACCCGGTTTTGCAAGGTCTGATAAGCTGTTTATCTCTGCTGTGTTCTCTTTTGGCACAATTACCGCAAGTGAATTTTCAAGGAATAATACAACAGTATCATTGTCCGTCATTCCCTGGTCCATTAAGGCATCCATGTGCTTTGTATTGGCGGATATAAATACGTCAGGGGCGGCACCCTGCTCTATCTGCGTTCTTAATGCCTGTGAACCGTCAAATACAGTTTCAACCTTTACATTTTTATTTTCTGCATTATAGGAATCGCGTATATCAGAGAATGCACCGGTAAGTGATGCCGCTGTAAATACAGTGAGTGTTGTCTGCTCTTCGGTTTGTACCTGTTTTTGTTCTGTTCCTGTGCATCCCGCAAATGCAATTGCGGCGATTATTAAGAGAACAGGTATTATCATTGAGAGTTTTTTGTTAAATTTCATAAAGATCACATGTTATGTTAAAATAATTTACTTTTTAATAATGTCATCCTCTGATATTAAAAGAATATTATTTGCAGCCATTGTTAATCTTAAATGCTTAATAAAGAGGCCGTGGGACAGCATTTTCAGGAATAATAAATTCCCTGAATTCTTTAATTCCTGGTGCTTTCTGCCGAAAAAAGTTGTTTATTTATTTTATTATTAATTTGTTTTATTTAATCAGTTAGTACTGACCGGGTGTATCGGAAACGGATTATCGCCTGCCTCCATCTCTTCAACTACCTCGTCCACATGCATAATCTCATCATATGCAGTGCCTGTTAAGCAGTATCCGTTCTTATCCATTGCCCATGCGGGATACTTGTGTGCAACTTCAGGCATTTCAACGGTCGGGAGTCTCCGAAAGCTCATAAGATCGTGCGGATTTCTTCCAAGTTTTTCTGAAAGCTCCTTTAGCTCTTTAATCCATCTCTTAAGCTCTCTCACATCGGCTTTGTTCCATCTGAGTATCTGGTTTATCTTCATGTAGGTATCGCGTTCGAGAAGCACGATTCCGACTGAGTTCTTGTCCTTTAGGTAGAACTCCATAAAGTCGTGAACATCCTTAAGACGGTTTGAGAGTTGTTCTATAGCCTCTCTGTTATCTTCTATTGCTTTTTGCAGTTCATCGCCGGAAAGATCAGACATTTTTCCTGTGTCTTCTTCAAGTTCATTGAGAATTTGTCTGATTATTCCAATTTCGGTCACATTATCCACGTATTTCTGGTGAAGTTCGGAGAGGAAGAATGCGGCCATGTGATCTTCTTGTGCCATTACGTTACACTATGGAAAATATGGGATAAATAGTTAGGTGATATGACGAAAAAAAGGCAGGGAAATTTTGATACTTATTATGCACCAATCAAAACCTATTTAGGATGAAAACCAAAACTAAAATTTCATAAACGTATCTGGCAGGATTTTTTGGATATTTTTAAAAAACCTTTCAGATAATAAATTCCACGGGTTTTTGGAGATAAAGGATATGAGAACTGTAACACTTACCGTAAAGCCGAGAGCAAAACCTGATATTTCTGTTGAGGCCGAGATAATAGTCCCTGCGAATTTCACAGGTGATGGATATAAAGATCTAAATGTATGGGAGGGGAACAGGGAGAGGAACCTGACCGATTTTTTTGAGATATCTATTGAGGGTGATGCTGAGAATGCCGGTGATGTTGAGATAATTCTAAAGGGTGAGGCCACAGGCACAATCAAAAGAATCGGCGAGTATATGGAAGCCGGAAAGATTACTGTTGACGGCGATATCGGGATGCACTGCGGGAATTTTATGAAAGGCGGCCTCATAGAAATTTCAGGCAATGCGGACGGCTGGCTTGGTCGTGAGATGCAGGGCGGGAAGATAATCTGCCACAAAAATGCCTCCCATTACTGCGGTGCCGGTTACCGGGGAGTAACAACCGGTATGAAAGGCGGTATTCTGGAAGTACTCGGTGATGCGGGAGATTTTTGTGGTGAGTGCCTTGCAGGCGGGGAGATAATCATACGCGGATCGTGCGGGGACATGACCGGTGTTGATATGAAAGACGGAGTTCTGACCGTTTACGGCGATTGCCATCGTCCCTGTGGAAATATGAAGGGGGGAACCGCAACCGTTTACGGTACTGCATATGCTATGCCTCCTGCGTTTTCCAATGAGGGCAGTGAGGAATTTGACTCAAAAATATTCACCCGGTTTAAGGGTGACGTGGCAAACAGAGGCAGGGGAATTCTGAGGGTTGCAAATTATGAATATTACTGATGCAAAATCCACAAAATGATGTGATTGAAACCCCGATAATTTATAAGAAATTTTGACTTTTATGCGAAAATTCCCTTATTTTAACCAGCCGGAAAAAAGGCGCACAGGCATCTGCAAAACAGACCCCATTTTTTGTCATAAAGAGTAACACTTTATAGCAGAGGTCGTAACACGAAGAATAAAAATACATCAAATTCGCTTTTGATATTTGAAATTAACCTTACTGGGTAAACTATTTTTTTACAATTATATTGCTTCATTTTAGCAATGCTTATATTCTGAGTACATGATATGTACCCTTGTCCCTTGCGGGGACGTGCAGTAGTGATTAACATAGTTTTCGACAGTATATTCTGTCAGTATTCAGTGAATGAAAAGCATTGCACATAATGGGTATAGGAGGAAAAATATGGCAAAATATTCCGAAACAATCGATCTTTATTCAGACGACGGAAAGGTTCTGAAAAGCAACGTTACCCTCGAGAAGATAAGCCCGCTGGTCAACCCGGCAACAAAGAAGCTTATTGATCTCACAAAGAGGAGCATTGCAGTTAACCTTGGCGGTATCGAGAAAGCTCTCAAGACCGGCAAGCTTGGAAAAGGCGGCATGATCCAGGGCCGTGAACTTGATCTCCCAATCATGGAGAACAAGGACGCAATCATTGCAAAAATTAAGGAAATGGTTGACGTTAATGGCGGCGAGACTGTCGTTCACGAGTACAAGGGCGGACAGCTCCTTTTAGTTGAAGCACCAAAAGCACGTATTGAAGCAGCAGCAACATATGATGCAGCTATCACATCCGTTGCAGCAGCAACAACATACGCAATTGTCGACCAGTTCGACATTGACATGTTCAATGCATCAACTGTAAAGGCAACCACCTTTGGCGGTTACCCGCACACAACTGATATGGAAGGTGCACTTGTATCCTCAGTTCTTGCAAACCCGCAGAACAATGAAGGTCTTGGTTTCTCACTTCGTAACATTGGTGCAAACCACTTTGTTATGATGACCGGAAGAAATGCAATGCAGTCTGCAGCTCTTTCATCCACACTTGAGACAGCAGGAGAGTTTGAGATGGGCGGAGCAATCGGTCCTTTCGAGCGCCACATGCTTCTTCAGTACGGATTCCAGGGTCTTAACGCAAACAACCTTGTATACGATCTCGTAAAAGAGAACGGCCAGACCGGAACAATCGGTACAGTCGTTCAGTCACTTGTCGAGAAAGCAATTGAGGACAAAGTAATCGTTCCGGGAAAGAAGGGCGGATACTTCCAGTTCTATGACACAAAGGATCCAATGATGTGGAACGCATATGCAGCAGCAGGTACACTTGCAGCAACCATGGTAAACTGTGGTGCAGGACGTTTCGCTCAGGCGGTTTCCTCAACAATGCTTTACTTCAACGACCTTCTTGAACACGAGACAGGTCTCCCGTCAACTGACTTCGGCCGTGTAATGGGAACAGCAGTCGGATTCTCATTCTTCAGCCACTCAATCTACGGTGGTGGAGGTCCGGGTATCTTCAACGGTAACCACGTTGTTACACGCCACGCAAACGGCTGTGCAATTCCGTGTGTGGTAGCTGCATGTGCACTTGATGCAGGTACACAGATGTTTACCCCTGAAGGCACATCTGCAATCATGGGCGAGACCTATGGTCAGATCCCTGAGTTCAACAAGCCAATTCAGCAGATCGCTAACGGCGTTTGAATAGATCAAAATACAGATTGGAATGACTAAAAGCCAGTATCCCCAATGCAGGGTAGTTCCTCTGCGCATGCTGTCGCCGCAAACTGCCGAGAAATTTCTCAATAAGGTAGTAAAAGTACCCGGAATAGTCAGGATGATGGTCAACGGACCATCAATTCCTGCTGTGGTGCCCTACGGCCCGGCAAGAGGAAAGCCGAACCCCAATACCAACAGGCAGGCCATAAAAATTGGTGATGCCGAGATGGATCTGAGGGTTCAGGTCGGATTGGTCGTATTCGAGGTTGAAGACGAGTCTGTTATCGAAAAAATCCGTGAAGTCTGCAATGATTTCTTTAAAGACTTCCCGTGTCAGGTTCAGGAAGGCAAATTCATGAAGACGTCTCCGACGCTTACTGATTATTGCAAATATGGTCCTGATGCAGATGAATCGTTAATAGGTCTTGTTGATCCGAGAAAGAAAGACGGCCCGATAATTATACAGGGAAGAAAATAATATGCCGCTTGGTCGTGTAACCCAGGTTGTGGACTGCCGTGAAAGTATGGGCATGGGAAAAGGCGGAGGCCTCGCACAGCGTGGCACAATATCAGAATGCCGCCATCCTGATGTCATAGTTGTAGGTATGTCTCCGGGTAGACGACATGTGACAAAACCTGTATGCGATATCACATCAGGGCTCAGAAGTGAAGGGGTCGAATTCTCCGTAAGCACTCTTGTGCTGAATGCGGGAAGCGGCGTTCCTTCTGATGCCCCGAAGATTGCAGGTTCAGTGCTGGGTGCTTATTTCGGTGTAAACGAGAAAGAAGTGGCTCAGATTGAGCAGCATAAGCTGGCAATCCTTCATCACGGGAACGTTCGTTCCCATGTTGTTGAGAAAGTCCGCAAAATACTGTCACTATGTAATGTAGATGCAGTTGTGGTGTCGCAGGCTCCAATAGACTATGAAGACCTTGCAAAGGTAGGTGTAAAAACTGCCTATGTTCTTCCGGCGGATGATAATATCCGCACAAAAGGAAGAGTTGTGGCAATAATAAGCGGGGTAACCCGTGGACAGACACCGCCAAGAGAGAAGATGGCAGAAGTTATTTCGGCTGTAATGAAAGTGATGAAACAATAAATTTGAGGTGAAATGAAAATGGCATACAAACCACAGTATGGTCCAGGTACATCTATTGTTGCGGCAAACAGGCGCAAACAGATGGACCCGACACACCAGCTTGAAAAAGTTCGTGATGTAACAGATGAAGATATTGTGCTTATCCTCGGTCACCGTGCACCGGGTTCAGCATATCCGACAGCTCACCCGCCCCTTGCAGAACAGCAGGAGCCTGACTGTCCAATCAGAAAGATTGTCGCACCAACAGAGGGTGCAAAGGCAGGAGACCGCGTCCGCTACATTCAGTTTGCTGACTCAATGTTCAACGCACCATCCCAGCCATACCAGCGTACATACGCAGAGTGCTACCGCTTCCGTGGTATTGACCCTGGAACACTCTCCGGACGTCAGATCGTAGAGTGCCGCGAGCGTGACCTTGAGCAGTACTCAAAACTCTTAATTGAGTCAGAGATGTTTGAGCCATCACTTGTAAGCTGCCGTGGTGCAACTGTTCACGGTCACTCACTCCGTCTTGCAGAAGATGGTATGATGTTTGACATGCTCCAGCGCTGTGTACTTGGCACTGACGGCATTGTAAAATATTTGAAAGACCAGATTGGAGAGCCACTCGACCGTGAAGTCGCAGTCGGAAAGCCAATGGGTGACGAATGGGTAAAGGCACACTCCACAATCTTCCACTCACTTGTTGGAATAGCATACCGCGATGATGCAGAGTATATTGAATACATCCAGCGTATCCACGCACTCAGGACAAAATACGGCTTTATGCCAAAGGAGTGATTTAAATGGGTAAAATCGAGAGATCACAGAAGCTTTTCTTAAACGCACTTAAAGAGAAGTTCCAGGGACAGGACCCTGAATCAGTAAAGACCACATTCTACAACTTCGATGGCGTTCGCCAGTCCCCGCGTAAGCGCGAATTTATGGCTGAAGCTAAGGGCATTGAAGCAAAACGTGGAATTTCAATGTATGATCCAGAGCACTGCCACCTTGGTGGTATCCCAATGGGTCAGAGACAGCTCATGACATACGAAGTGTCCGGAACAGACACATTCGTAGAGGGTGACGATTTACACTTTGTCAACAACTCTGCAATGCAGCAGATGTGGGATGACATCAGAAGATCTGTCATTGTCGGAATGGACCTTGCACACGCAACACTCCAGAAGCGTCTTGGAAAGGAAGTAACTCCTGAAACAATCAACGAGTACCTCCACATCTTAAACCACGCAATGCCAGGTGCAGCTGTTGTTCAGGAACACATGGTCGAGACCCACCCGGGCCTTGTCGAT
>NZ_JBSREC010000028.1:0-19639 GCF_055145805.1 Methanomicrobium sp.
GAAAGTTCACAATGACAGCTAAAAAGAAATCAACCGCATAGTTTTCATGCAATGGATATGCCAGCTGATTTGAAACGGATTGAATCTATCCTTTTCACTGCTTTTATGCGGTTTTTCAAAACTGTGATTTTAGAGGTTTCAATGAGTGAAAGTCAGTTCTTATTCTTGTGGAAATCATTTTTTAGAATTCTGAATTGAATAATAACTCAGATTTTAAGAAAATTAAAGTAAAACAGAAATTAACGTTAATTTTAACGTTAACCGATTTTTTAACGAAATTGCATAAAGGACTGATGGTAGGATTGATATGTTTAAAGCCTTACAGAAGAGAGAAACATGCTTAGAAGGGAAATTAGAAACAAAGGGTAAGAAAAAAATGAAGTTAATCAGAGATCAAATTCGTTGTCCTGGATCTCCGGCTGTTCTTCACTCTGCACTGCTTCAGTTACAATTTCATTATCTCCTATCTCGTTATTTCCTGATTGATCATTCTGAATTACATCAGGGTTATGTCCACAGTTCCCTGTCATATTAAGGAGCATACTTTTCAACATGACAGGATCTGTTCTCCTGATAAAATCATTTGCTCGTTGACCATCCTCGAAAATGAAATCTGTCGTAGTTTTAAGGATTTGTTCATTTAACATACATGTCTGGTTGACCAGACCTTCTAGAAGACCAATTTTATAATCTTTCATATATATTTATTATACTTTATATTTTATTTATAGTTTTCTATTAAATATATCATTTAATATAAAAATCGATGGCATTAACTTAACAAGATTAGACATCTGTTATTCAGGTGCAGAAAAAATAATTAGAATTAAGAGAACTTGGGGCTTACCAAGGTATGACCCGCTGGTATGATTCATCTTTCCTGACTGTTACTTCCCTGTCGTTTGCAGATTAAGTATTGTAGAGATGAAAATCAAGGGAAAGTAATAATCCCTCACAACTCTTCTTATTCGTAATAATGTGCTTTTGAAATATACGAATAATTAAAATAATTAATTCATGATTTTTCTTTCTTTAAGATAGCTTTTACTTTTTCAATCCTTTGTTGGAAAGGCTCTTTTGATTGTGGAGGATTATATTTCCAATTACAATATCTCTGTAATATAGAGATTTCATCATTGTATCTCAATTGCTTTCGATAGATAATTGCCAATTGATTATAATACCATGGAGCTGCTGCCCATTTTTTTTTGATACTTTCCTGTTCAACTGCATCAATTAGTGCAAGAAGCAGTTTTTCTGCTTCAATTAGCTTATTTCCGCGTTTTAACAGTTTGACCGTGTCTACGTATTCTGTATAATGATGCCCTCTGAAATTGCCTGCCGATACATTCTCTTTTTTTAACATTTTACACCTCCACATTTTAATGAAATTTGTCTTCAATTCTCTAAAAATAATTGATTACAAATGTCTTGAATATCATCATCTAAATATCTACTTGAATACGCTAATGCTAAAAGATTATCAGGTATATATTTGTCGTATTTTTCATGTTCTAAATCTCCTATTTGTTCTGCTATATCCAAAAGAGAGGGCATATCCTCCAAAATTTTGGAATAAAATGCAATAATATCTTCAATTGTAATTCTTGAAAACTTTAGTGCAATTTCACAGTCTTCAACATCTAAATTCCCATATATTTTTCCTAATTTTGCAAGTGTACGGTTTTTTGCAGCTCCGGTCCAAGTAAACCAATAAATGCAATTTCCATTGATTATATAATTTTTAGAGAAAATATCTGCATTTTTTGCAGTAGCTCTTGCCATTTGAAGCATCTCTTCTGCCTTTTTATCAAGATATGGTATTTTTTCATCTGATTGAAGTACTTCTTTCATTTTTTTCCTAATCTTTGAGTGAATATCCGGAATTGAAGAGGAATCAAACTTTGGTTCCTTTGCTGCCCGAGAAGGGATTACCAGAATCTCATTTTTCTTATAATCGATATCCATTATTTCCCATCTCCTACCTGCAAGGATTAGATATTTTTGTTCTTCAAGACCTGGCTGATGAGCAATGCTTCCTATTTTCTTCCCCTTACTAACGACATTCAGATCTCTTGGCGTTTGAAAAACAGCGTAAAAATCAAGGCTTCTAACAATCTTTTCGCCCTCTAATCCGAGGATAATAAGTTCCCCTGATGTTTGTTCTATAAGATCTGCTTCTTTCATAGATCGAAGAATGGAAATATACTCATTTTTTGAAATTAAAAAAAAAGCTCCTTTTTCAACTAAAATTTCATACAGTGGATAAGGATTAATACCTCCTTTTTCCTTAACAACACTCATAATTTGCTGAACAAAAGTTGAATAATACTTATAATAGGAATATGGCGGTTCACACCATTTATCATAAATCATTAACTGAGACATTGCAATAGCTCGCAATAAATCGGGAAATAATTGATCAATAAGATCTTCTGAATTCCGTTCTACTATGAACATGATCATCTCGGAGGGATTCCCTCCTACTCTGCCACTCCTCCCAAGCCGCTGAATTAAAGAATTAACTGACCAAGGTGGTCCTACCTGACCAATTCTTTCAATATTACCTACGTCTATTCCCATTTCAAGAGTGCTTGAAGTAAAGCAGGATGTAAGCGAATTAGATTTTAATTGTGATTCTGAATCTTCTCTTTCAGTTTTTGAAAGGGAACCATGATGAATCATTACAAAATCGGGCAAACGACTTTGTTCTAGTTTTCTTTTTACTAAGTCTGTGATTATTTCCAAATTTTGTTTCGAATTGATGAAAATAAGAGATGATCGAGAATAGAAATATTTGAGAAGGTCAGTGATAATTATTTCATATTGGTTTTTGCTTTCCGAGGTTTTTGATTCTGGGTCGGAGTTGCTTTTATTCAGTAAATAGCCTTTTATTAAATACTTGATATCACGAGTGCGGCCAGAATCATCAATTATCTCAACTTTATCTGGATTTTGAGGGAATAACCATTGTTTGACAAGATCGGTATCTCCAAAGGTTGCAGATAAACCAATTAAACGTACTTGAGACGGATTTAAATGCATTATCCTTGAAATTAAACTGCGAAGATGTGCCCCTCTCTCGACTCCAATAAATGAATGCATTTCATCTATTACAATATAAGATAATCCTGAGAACAACTGTGAAGTGTTTCCTGAATGATTGATGAAGATGGATTCTATCGATTCCGGAGTGATAAGGAGAATCCCTTTAGGATTTTTTAAAAAATTTTTCTTTTTATCGGCTGATACATCTCCATGCCATTTAAAAACCGGTATTCCAGATAAATTACAGAGTTCTTCTAATCTCTGGAATTGATCATTTATGAGGGCCTTCAAAGGACCAACATATATCGCACCTAAACCTGGTTCATCCTTTTCAATTATTTGAGAAATTATGGGAAGAAAGGCTGCTTCTGTTTTTCCGGAGGCTGTATTTGCAGATATTACAAGATGATTTGTAGAATTAAACACTGAATATATTGTATCACACTGGATTGGACGAAGCTCTGTCCATTTCATCTGATAGAGTTTCTGTTGAATAGTTGTATGCAATAAAGAAAAAGCAGTGGGTTTCATTTTTTTTGATCTCAATTAAATTTTTAGAACAGTGAGATCGTCTCTATCAGTTGATGATTGACTAAGTGTCTTTTCAGGATTTTTCTCAAACTCCAAGCTTTCAGGTGAAACATTCAAAAGTTCTTCCCATGAAGTTTGAGGGTTTTGTTCAAGGACTGATAGAAATCCTACATATCTCTTTACAGCATCACCCGGAGTCATATAAAATTCAGAACCAAGAGTCTTTGAACAGTGATTCATAAATTCAGTTATACCAGCATCTGGAATTAGATATTTTGAGGAATCCCCAGATGCATAAACATTACGGATGTTATGGAGTAATATGTATGTATCCTCCGGTGTGAGGTTATCAAGATGTATTACAGGGCCTGAAAAGTCTTTTAAGCCGTTTTGAGCAAATTCATTCTCTGAAAGTCTCCTAGCTAATGCTTCATAACTCATTAGCCCTCGTCTATTATCTAATAAGAATTCATCTATACCTGCAAACATGAATCCAATATTTTTTACATTCCCTTGGAGAGAATCATTGAGAATTCTTAGTATCATTTCATAATTGGAATTTCTAGCTTGTGAATTGTTCAAACGGTGAGAGAGAACCCCCATCTCGTCAATGTTGACAATAATTCCACCGTAACCAGCCATTTTTACAAAAGAACCCCATAATTTTAGATAGTCATAGATTGAGGAATCATCGACAATCGTTCTCACTCCTAAATCTTTACGTGCCTCAGTCTTTGTAGTATATTCCCCACTTAACCAACGAATAGCTGAATCCTGAAGAAATTCATCCTGTGAAAAATATCCTTCATAATATTTTGCTATTGCAGTTGCAAAATCATATCCTGAAACCAGATCTTGTAATGGTTTCAATTGATGGTATATTGATCTTGTAATTTCCTCCTGATCTTTTCCTTGTTCTCTTAACGAAAAATCCAGATCTGAAATCCATTTTTCAATTATACTGACCATAGCTCGGCCTTCAGGTTTCGCCCTTGTAGACATATTATGCATTAATTCAGAATAGAGCTGCCTTGCCTGACCATTTGAAGCATGAAGTCGTCTGTCGGGAGTTATATCTGCTTGCGTAACAACTAATTTTTGTTCTAGTGCAATAATCCTGCTTAGATTCAGGAAAAAACTCTTCCCCGACCCATATTTTCCAATGATGAATCTAATAGTAGCACTCTCATCATTAATTTTTGAGATATCAGATAACACTGCCTTTACTTCATCAACTCTGCCTACCTGAATGTGCTGTAGTCCAATTCTAGGAACAACACCTGCATTGAGTGACTGTATAATCGCTGTTCGCTCTCGTGCTTTAATTTTTAGAGTCATTGCAGTTCCTCCCAAATTTTATCTTTTATTTCTGAATTGATTATTATATGATCTCTATCCTGTTCCTCTAATAAATAATCGCCAAAATTCTCATCAGACCATGTATTTATATCATCAATTGCCCCATCAACCATCAATCCGAAATTTCGAGAAATAATCTGTAATTCAGATTTTTGAATATCAGTTTTCTGTAATAGATTGTATAAAAGCTGTAAATATTTTTGATCAAGTCCGATTTCATTTGATTTTAGTATTTTATCATTACTTTCCGTCTCTATAGAATTTTCAGAATTTTCTGATTCTTTAAGAATTATATTGAAATCTTCGGAATAATCTGGCTGGGTATCTTCAAAATCCATTACCTCACCGAGAATCCTTTGAATATCTTTGGTACTTTTTAATTTATCATCAATGACATTTTGATCTAATTTAATTGCAGGTTCTATTTGTAATGGTTTTATAATTGGTTCTCCCAGTCTTACAGATGTTGATGAACTAATGATTTGTATTGGTTGGTTATCAGGTATGGATGTTATATCAGAGGGGAATAATTTATCAATGTCATCTTTTTGAAGACCCATCCCTTTGTATAATTTATTGAGGCTTTGATACTCCATGGGATCAATAACCCCATCAGCTAAAACCATATCCCTTAGAAATTCAGCAACTATTACTTTTTTATCGTCAGAAAGATGCTGTTTGAGTCGAGAACCTAATCTATCTAAAGATGGAGGATTTTGCATCAGAATTTTTTGATACTGCTTTAAACATTCAATATCAAGAGGAGTGAGTTCAAAATAACCAAATATAAATCTATCAAGGTGTTCCCGTTCTCCTTCAGAGAATACCCCATCAGCCAAAGCAATTCCAATTCCTAATTCTAGTAAAAAGGCTACTGCAGGATAAGTATCTGAAGTAAATTTTCTCTTGTCCAGCAAAGGAAATAGAGCAACACTTTCATTCAAAAGATAAGGTTTCCCAGTGATTCTATAATCTGGAATAACGACATATCCCACATCATGTGCAGCTGAAAAGAGGGATTTACTTTGTGTAGGAGTAAGACGTTCTCTTTTTTCAATAGAAATCAATTCAGCCAGTGAATGAACAGGAACTATGATCGAATCGTCCTCTCCTTTAAAAGTTTCAATTATTTCATCCCATTTTGATTTTTCAGGATGATCTAATTCTTGCTTAAGTGAGTCCGGAAGCAAATGATATGCCTGGGAGGTAAGTTTCTCTTCTCCGGAACCGATCTTTCGCGAAGCTGGCTTAAGATCATCGATTGATTCTTTCCAGATGGAAAATATACCATTAAATTGACTTTTCTTCCCAATAGGACTAGGGATCTCAATAGGTCCAATTTCAGAAGTCCTTCTATAATTTTGGGAATAAGGAAGCAATGATGGACTTGCAGGACGATACTCATATTTATATTTCCTTTTCGAAGGTTCAATTTTGAATCCATTTGGATATTTGTAGTTATATTTTGTGAAAAATAACTGTTTAAATTCTTTTGGTAATTTATGAGTAATAACTGATTTGGGTGTCTCGGGAATTGTATTAGCTAAAGAATAAGCCAATTCCCATGGAATTGGTTTGTCATGAGAGATGTACCATGAAAGATTGGCAATCACCTGATCGTAGGATAAATCAGTCCTATTTGGGAAGAATATTGATAATTCGTTCTCAGATAATCGGTCTAATTGTTGAACTGCAATATATGCAAGAAATGATGAAAGATATGAATCAAAAGAACCCCCAACAGGGTATTTTTTCAAGAGTAAATTGACTTCTTGAACAATTGCAGGAATATCCTTTTTTTCAATTAAAGCTCGATATTCTAATCCATAAAAGAACAGAAATGCATATCCAATATCATTTAATTCTGAATTTCTTCCTGTTGATAACCAATCCAAATAATTTGCTCTTTGATCAGGACTTATCTTAGCATAAGTGGGCCAATATCCAAGAGAACCCTGAGGTTCATCTATAGGTTTTCCAATAGGAAGATCCAAACTTATGCACGAGGCTTCATTATTTCCAGCAGAATTTGAAATCCAATATATCATTGGATTGGGAATTTGGTGATTTAGGATAGTTATTTGTGGATTATCCCCCGCCCACATAATTTCAGACTGTTTGGAAAAATTTTTTTCATCAGGGTATATTTTTGATCCAACCGGAGAATTGCTAAATATCTCATCCTTTTTGATTTGTATTTGAAATTGAGCTCTATCTATATCATCTTTTAATTTTGGACTAACCGACTTAATATCTAGATCAGAAATCTCAACTGACTTCGCTAAATTTGATTCATCATTAGCATATTTTCTCCTTCTGTAAATGTAAATTGGAACAATCAAAATCCATAAAAATAGAGTTAATATTCCATACAATAAACTTGGACCTACGCCATTGTTCTGAGATCTTATTTTTAATGTATCTAAAAAAACAATAACTACCAAACAGAGGATAAAAATCAAGTACAAATCCGGATTAACAAAAAGAGAAATAAAGCATAAAATAAATAAAAACCAGAGAATATTACCAGCATTTGAATTTTTACCTATTAAAGGTCGATTAATAGATTCTTTTGACAAGATATCATCTCGTTAATTATATAATGAACAATTAGAGAGATCATAGATAAAATTATTCATTTATGAAAATAATCAATAATTACCAAAGAATTTTTCATAAATTCTTATGAATGATTCATTTCATATGTCATTCAATATATCCCATCAATAACTTAAAAGGCCCCTCTAACATTTCTCTGAAAATTGAATTTAAGCTCTGTTAATATGAGTGTATGAGCGTATCATAATCTAGGGGAACTGTTTTTCCACGATGTATTGCATTACATCTCATCTTTTAATAGTAATTCATAGCACTTAAAGGATTTTCAGGATCAAGATCAATTTCTTCAATTCATCTTTAAAGGTTTGTTCATTAGATATTTTTTTTTTTCAATTTTATCATTATACTTTAATTTCAATCAATACTTTAAATTTCCGTATCTTTCTATTGATGACCAAAGCAGTGAGAATGCCATTTGCATATAGAATATAGTATATTTGTCCTCTGAAAAATCCAATCTTGTATCGATCTCACCGTTCGTATCCATATAATTAAGAGTGCATAATATTAGTCAATAAATGTCAAGAGCAATCATGTCATCATCAATGTCATCTGGGTATTCCAGGTCGATGACTTTAGATCCATCGGATAGAATGTCTCCGATCTCAATGTACATATCATCATTTAACTCGAATTTCTCTATCTTTCCATCATTTCGTTTCACTGTGACAAACATGAATTATCCTCCGATTTTATGATCATGAATGATTCTTTTCATTTCACCAATTATAAGTATAATTCGGATGGTTTCCATTCAGTATATCTACAAGAGTTGTTCAAACTCAAAAGTCTTATTTAATTTTAAATTAAGCCACTATCTATAAATTAGTTTATTATATTTAGGGGGATTTTATGTCAAAAAAAGAAAATTATCTGAAATTTATCCATACAGCCGATCTCCATCTTGGAAGTCCTTTTAGCGGGATTTCAAACATGGATGAAGAGCTCGCCAAATCCCTGTCCAATGCCGGATATGCTGCATATGATAGGATCATTGATCTTGCAATTGAAAACGAAGTAGACTTTCTCCTGATCTCCGGGGACATCTATGATAGCCAGAATAAGAGGATTCGCGAACAATTAAAATTCCATAAAGGACTTGAAAGGCTTGATGAACATGGGATCAATGTGTATATTATTTGCGGGAATCATGATCCTTATAATGCATGGTCAAAGGAGATCAAATGGCCGGATTCTGTTCATTTCTTCCAGACAGGAAATCCTGAGGTAATTGAATACCAGAAAAATGGGAATTCTTTGGCAAATATTGTTGGTATAAGTTATCGGATAAATTCAATAACTGAAAATTTAACTGAATACTACCCAGAACGAGAACAAGGATGGCCTTTTACAATAGGAATGCTCCACTGCAATCTTGGCTCTGATACAGACCATTATCCATACTCCCCATGTTCCGTTGAAGACCTGAAGAAAAAAGATTATAATTACTGGGCACTGGGTCATATCCACAAGCCATCTGTAATTAATGAAAACAACCCTACGATAATTTATCCTGGAATTCCACAGGGAAGGGACATTGGCGAGACTGACTATAGGGGCTGTTACCTTGTAACAGTAGATGATGATAAGAATATTCAGACTGAATTCATCGTAACTTCAGAGATAATCTGGAGAGATGAGACATTATCAATTGAAAATATTGACACCATCGATGAACTTCGCCAGTTAATCGAAAATTACCTTGAAGATATCCGGTCTGAAAATTCAGGGATTAAAACTATCTGTCGCATAAAACTGATCGGAAAAGGTAGAGTACACAAGGATCTTATAATTCGTGGTGCGATTCAGGAATTACAGGAATATTTTATTGAACAGGAGAATTACCTGAACAATCCGGTTTTAATAGAAAAATTTATAGATTCTACATCTCTTCCAATAGACCGGGAAAAGATCATGAAAAGAGAGGATCTTGTTGCAGATATCATAACAATATCTGAAACAATGCAAAAATCCGGAGAGGCCTATTCAGAATTGTTAGAGGAAATTAGCGAATTATTTGACAATTCCCGGCTAAAAAATATTCTTTTGGAAATTCAGGAAGATGAGATGGCCGGACTCATCAGGGAAGCGGAGACCTATCTTCTGGATAATCTCATTCCGGAGGATCTCTCATGAAGATTAATGAGCTCTATATCGACGGTTTCGGTCATTTCCATGACTATCCGGTCAAGGATCTCTCACCAGGTCTGACAATAATAAAAGGGCCAAACGAAGCAGGAAAATCCACATTACTTGCTTTCATACGCAGGATGCTCTTTGGTAAACCTCCTGGAAGAAGCTATAATCCATATGAACCTCTAAATGGGGGTGAACATGGCGGAAGGCTGAATGTCAAATCGGATCAGGGTGAGGTCTATAATATCTCCCGTTATGGTTCTTGGGACAAATGGGAACTTTCAGATAATGATGGCAATATTGTAAATAACAATATAGAGGCAATTGTCGGTTCAGCAGATCAGCATTTTTATGACAACATATTTGCTTTTGGTCTTGAGGAACTTTATAAATTTGAGACACTCTCTGACGAATCTATTCAGAATCATATTACCGGAGCAGGAGTAGGCATAAAAACCCGTTCGATTCCAGTACTCCAAAGAAAAATCAAAGATGATATAAACGATCTATATTATAAAGGGGGAAAATCCAAACCCCTGATTACTAAGACTCTTAAAGAAATCACAGATCTTGAAAAAGAATTAAGGCAATTTTCTAAGACACAGGAAGAATTTGATTGGTCACAAAGTCGGAAAAGAGAGGAAGAAAATGAGCTCAATTCCCTAAAGGAAAATAAGAAAGGGATCTCAAAAAAGCTTGAACACTGGAAAACAATTCTTGGAATATGGGATGAATGGTCCGATTATCAGGAGAATTTAAGGCAACTTTCAGAGCTTCATTCAATTGAGTCATTTCCTGCTGATGGATTTCATAAGCTCGAAAAATACCTGGAGAAGATTGAAGAGCGTAGGGAAGATAAGGAAGAAAAGGAGCAGCAATTACAGGATCTTAAAGGCAATCTGAATAGTATTTCACTAAATAATTCTGTTTTTGAATGTGAAACAGAGATTCACGAACTTGAAAGAGGACTTGAAAAGTATCTCTCAGATATTGAGTCAAAGGACAATCTTAACAGGGAGATCAAAGACTCTGAAGAACAATTTAGGAGAGATGTTTCATTAATAAATCGGGGCTGGAATGAAGATACGCTTCTTTCTTTTGATTATTCTCCAGGTGCAAAGAGTAATATCGTCAATCTCAGGGATTATTTTATCCGGACGGAAGAGAAAATACGGGATCTTTCAAAAGATGTACAAAATCTTGAGGATGAAAAAAATAAGATCAATCCTGACCTAAAGGCAATAGAACAAAACCTGAATGAATCCAAAAATCTGGGCTCAGAGAAAGAGTTACAGAGTATAAAAGAGGGAATCAATGAGTTATATTCTGAGATTCCTGTACTTCTTCAAAAAAAGAATGATTTGGCATCTATTCAGAGAGATGAAGCATCTGAGTCCCGTAGGTGGAATGAAAGAAAAGCGGTTCTATCAAGCAGAATGCCTGTCTGGCCTGCGGTTTTGATAATTTTTGCAGGTATCCTCTCTTTGGGACTTGGGGCCCTTAATAATTCTCCATTAATCGAATTAGGATTTCTGATTGTCTTTGGATTTATTGCAGCAGTTTATTACTTCACTGCAAAGAAGCATCAAAGGCAACAGGATATGACTTTTGACTTTGATACCTCGACTTCTTCAGAAGAGAATGTTCTCCATCTCTCTACAATAAGAAAACAAAAACAAACTGAGGTATCGGAACTTGAAAATAGACTCAATGTTCTTGCAAATATATGTGGATTTGACGGACTTCCGAGTTCGGGTGTTCTTAGCATAAAAAGAGATGAGATTGACAAGGAGCTTGCAGCAGTAAATGAGAGAAGAAGAAAGGAAGAACAGAAAGGTAAACTGGAAGGGCAGATTGCTATAATCTATTCTGAGATAGAGACAAAAAAACAGGATCTTCGGTCCGCTGAATTAGAAAAATCAAAATTAAAATCCGAATGGACTGCCTGGCTTAAGAGTGTGTCACTTGATGAGAGTCTTGTTCCTGATGTAGTCCTTGATCTTTTCCAAAAGATCGAAAATCAGGCAGGCATTTATTCCTCTCTTATCAGAGATAAAGAGAAATTACAGGAAGTTTGTAACTCTGTTGAGGAATATGAAGATAAGACAGGTCATATTATCAGTCAATGTGGTCTTGAGTTATCAGGATCAACTGGCAATGATGTTGAGGCCCTGGCTGAATGCGTAAAACAAAATTCAGTGAATAAAAATGAAATAGCTTCGATAAATAAATCCTGTAAAAAACTTGGAGAAGAAATTGAGCAGTTGATAAGTGAAATTGGATCCTTTGAAAGTGACATTCAGAAGTTGTTTGAAGCCGGGTCAGCAGAGAATGAGGAAGATTTCCGTTCTAATGGCAAAGTATGGGAGAGAAAAAATGAGCTCAATAAGGCACTGGATGTAAATCGAAAAAATATCGCCCGTGCAGCAGTAAAAGGATTAGAATTCGAAGAGTTTACAAAACAGCTTGAGGCATTAGATCTATCTGAGATCAAGGGAAATATCAGTGATCTGGAGGACGAATTCAATGGAGTTGAAAGATATATTGAGGATAAAAATACAAGTCTGGGACAGATCTCTGAAGTAATCAAACAGTTAAATTCTGAAGACGAATCTGCATTACTTGAATCACAGCGTCTCCTTCTTCTTGAAAACCTTCATGAAAAATCAAGGGAATGGACAAAAACAGTTATTGCCGGATATCTTTTGCAAAAGGCTGTTGAGAAATATGAGGAAGAACGTCAGCCTGCAGTTATCCAGGAGGCAAAAATCATATTTTCAGGCATTTCCGGAGGCAGATATCCGAATATCATTAAACCGCTTCAATCCGATATAATGGTAGAAGAAAGCAACGGGAAAAGAAAAACTGTAGCTCAGCTTAGCAGAGGGACTGCAGAACAGCTCTATCTTGCTCTCAGGTTTGGATATATCAATGAGTATGGGAAGCACGATGTCAGACTCCCGGTTGTTTTTGATGACATCCTCGTGAATTTTGATCCTGACAGAAAAGAAAAAAGTTGCAAGGCAATTGCACAATTAGCTGATAATAATCAAATTCTTTACTTCACATGCCATCCTGAAACTGCTATGATGTTGAAAGAGAGTAGGCCTGATGCTGTTATTGTTGATTTGGGAATCTAAATAATTTCATTCAT
This sequence comes from Methanomicrobium sp., assembly GCF_055145805.1. Lineage (NCBI taxonomy): Archaea > Methanobacteriati > Methanobacteriota > Methanomicrobia > Methanomicrobiales > Methanomicrobiaceae > Methanomicrobium > Methanomicrobium sp. Next base: position 12,848 of record NZ_JBSREC010000028.1, read on the forward strand.
TTTAAAACGGCAAGTTTATTTTATAGGACCAAAAAAGGATTCAATATTAGAGATGTCAATAAATAAGAAAGATCCTTTATTTAAAATTGGAGATAACGTAAAGCTCGGGAAAAACGGGAAGATTTGTACAATAAATGAAGTTATCTTAAATAATAATTCAATAGGTTATCGTGTAACCTATGAAGGTACAACAAAATCTGTTAACGAGAAATTTCTGTTTGCAATTAAGGACCCTGAAAAGGAGTTACTTGAATCATTTTATTCAAAAAGTCCTGGTGGCCATGAGGATTATCATCTTTTTCAAACATGGTTCCGCTTAAAGAGGCCAGTTGAAGGGAATTTTTATAGTTATCTTGCAAGTAAAACAATTTTCAATCCTTATCAATTCAAACCACTAACAAAATTCATATCTCCTGGATCTGAAGGTCGTTTATTTATTGCTGATGAAGTGGGTGTGGGTAAAACAATAGAGACTGGAATAATTCTTATAGAACTATTAGCACGCGGAAGAATAGATCGGAAATCGCCAATATTGATTGTATGCCCAAATTCTCTTGGTCCTAAATGGGCAAAAGAAATGAGAAATAGATTTAATTTAAATTTTCACATTCATGATAGTAAATCATTTAGACATTTTTGCCAATTTGCTAAAGATGGAATGATCCCAGATGGAATGGTTTGGTCAATAGTTAGTCTTTCACTATTAAGAACAGAAAGGCATTACAGAAATTTACAAAAGCTATGCGATTCAAGAGATTTACCGCTCTGGTCATTGGTAATTATTGATGAATCTCATCATATGCGAAATTCTTCTACTCTAGGATATCAAATTGGTTTAGGTTTAAGTGATTTAACCGAAATGATGTTGATGCTTTCTGCAACCCCCTTAAATCTTAGAGATGAAGATTTGTTTAATCAAATGCATATCCTAAATCCAGGATTATTTCCTGACATTCAAATATTTAATACAATATTATCCCCTTTAAAATCTATTAATCGTTGTAGAAATCTATTAACAGAACGTACTAAAAATGCTGATACACAAATTCTTAATGAATTATTAACACTTAAAACAGGGCCACTTGGAGAAGCCATATCTAATCATCCTGGATTTAATAATCTTGAAAAAAGATTGTTAAAGATTGAAATTCTTAATCCTGATGAGATTGCGTATTATGATAGAGTCCTTTCATCATTAAGTCCTCTTGATAATTCATTTACCCGTACTCTTAAACGTGAAGCTATTGAACATCGTGTCACTCGTGAACCAATAAAGGTCCCTGTTGAATTAACAGATGAAGAGATGAAAGTTCATGATGAAGTTATTGAATTAGCTAGAGATTTTTACCTTCAAAAGGGGGGAGAACCCTCTGCATTGGGGTTTATAACAAATATTCCACGAAGAATGGCAAGCAGTTGTCTTCCAGCAATGCGAGATTATCTTCATTGGTGTATTGATAATAATTCAGTACTTACAGAAGGTTCATATGAAGATGATGATCTTGATGATGACCAAGGTTTCAATATAGTTAAATTACCCTCAGATTTAAAAGAACGTTATATTAGACTTATAGATGAAATAGAGACTATAAACACTGATACAAAATTTGATGAACTTCTTAAATTAATAAAAAACCTTCAGAGTTCTCTTGAAAATCCACAAATAATTATATTCTCTTTCTTTGTTCGAACGTTAAAATATCTCCATAAAATGCTTATTGATGAAGGATACAGTGTTGGTCTAATTTATGGAGATATTCCTACTGATTCTGACGGTAATAATCCATCAAGGTATCAAATAATGGAAGCATTTGAAAGGGGAGAATTTGATATTCTTTTATCAAGTGAAGTCGGTGGAGAGGGACTTGACTTCCAATTTTGTCAGGCAATCATTAATTATGATTTACCTTATAATCCAATGAGAATTGAGCAAAGAATCGGGAGAATCGATCGGTTTGGTCAAAACAGTGATAAGATCTTTATTGCTAGTATGTATATACAAAATAGCGTAGATGAAAATATTTACACTGCATTATATGAAAGAATCAATCTAATAAAAGACAGTATTGGTACATTAGAACCAATTCTAGGAACAAATCTTGCAAATCTTCAAGAGGAAATAATCCAAGGATCATTTACTGAAGAACAACTTCAGGAAAGAATTCGTGAAATTGAAATTGCTGTAGAAAAAGCAAAAATTGAAAAAGAAAAATTTGAAAAAAATCGTATGGAACTGATGGGAGATGATTATTTATCACAAATAATTCAAAACCTTGATTCCAGGACAGAATTTGTTCAGCCCATCGATGCCCATTGGCTTACACAAAAATGTCTTTCATCCTTCCCAGGATGTAAGTTTAGGGCTATAGACTCTGATTCATGTTATATCACACTCTCTAAAGAAATTGTCCATACATTAGAACAATATTGTAGGAAACCTGGATTTGAAGGTAGTCTTGCAGAGCTATCCAGAATTTTTGATTCAAAATATCCTCTTGAAGTTGTATTTAATGGGATGATTGCAACAGAGAGACCCAGTGCGGTGTTCTTCCCTCCGTGTGGTTTCTGGATAAAGTTTTTGTTGGAAGAGCTGGAACAAAATCATGAAATATGCTTTAATTTTGCTCTTTCAGGGAATTCACTGGAATTAGGATTGAATTCAGGTCAATATATTATTCCTTTTTATGAAGTGATGCTTGAAGGATTCACATCTGAAATTAATTTATTAGCAGTACCTGTAGATATTAAAAATAAAATTCCATTACAATGCGATCATCTAAATTTTTCACGTATTCTTTCAACCAATACAATTTCATCGTCAAAACAAATAATAAAAGAAAATCCTCAATCCTTCATTCGAATTGCAGATAATGCACTGGATTCATTAATGGAAGAAAATATGGCTGAATTAAACAATGAAAATAGATATAGAATCCAATCACGTGTTAACTCAGTTGAAAAGGTAACTACAGCTCATATTGAATTATTGAATAAAAAAATATTTGAGCATTATCAGAAGTGTATTCGTGAGGAAAAAACCCCTAGTGAAAAATTTATAAAATTAATTGAATCTCAAAAGGATATTGCAAAAAAGAAAGGAGAAGCTAGAATAAATCAAATTAAAGAAAAAAATGACCTTTTAATGACTAAAAGAATTGTTGCTATTGCTTCATTAGAAGTAGTTTAAAGAGAGAATTGGGGGCTATAATATGTCAAAAAATTTTGAAAAAGAGAGAAATGGATTATTAAACCAAATAAAAAAACTTCCTGCTCCTGAAGCCATTGAAAAATTAAAATCTCTAAGAAAAGATTATGATTGGGCAATTCCTGGATATAGAAACAGCCTAAATATTCTTAGTGATACAACATATAAGGACAGAAAACATTTCTTATTGGAACTAATTCAAAATGCTGATGATGCGATATACACTGGTAAAAAACCTGAATTAAAATTTATAATTGAAGAATCTGGAATTACATTACAATATAACGAAGATGGATTTTCTGTTGATGATATTATTGCAATCACAGATACTGGAGAATCCACAAAAATTCAAGGAAATCGTTTATCTCATAAATTTATTGGAGAAAAAGGAATTGGGTTTAAATCTGTATTCGCTTTAGCATCTTCGGTTGAAATTGAGAGCCTCTCATGGCATTTCTTATTGAAGAAAAATGAGTGTATCGTACCTCATCCAATTAAAAATTACAATATAAAAAAAGGAGATGGAACCACATTAAAAATTAGCTTTGAAGAACCTGAAAGTATTGAGCTTGTGGCAAAGGAGTTAAAGAGAATCATTGAAGGTGACATGGAATCTTTTCTGTTTTTAAATCAGCTTTCCAAACTTACTATTGAAGATAGAAGACAGAAATCATTTAAAATTAGTTCTATAGAGATCAAACCAATAGAGAGAAACAGTGAGCATCTTGAAATCTTTTCTTCAGAGTTAGAAGAAACAAGAAAATTTTATCTATTCGCTAAGGATTTAGATTTTCCAGGGGACCTTGTAAAAAAGAGATGGGAAAAATTAAATTTTAAAGGGAAATCTCTTAAGAGAAAAATTATTGTTGCCTTTCCAGATCTGACAACAAAAGAAAATATTCCCGTAGGCAGACTATATTGCTATTTGCCTACTAATGTCTCTCTTCCTGTTCCTTTGTATCTTCAGGTAGACGGAGTAACAACAGCAAACAGGGAACAACTACATGATCCTAATCAAAATCCATGGAATCGTTATTTGATATCAATGATCCCTGGGATTATTGTTGAAGCAATATTGTCTCTGAAAAAAAATCCGGATTTTACAAATCATTTAGTTGATTATATCCCTTGGGACAATGGGGATCAACAATTAAACCCTCAATTTGAAGAAGTGATTGATCTCTTAAAAAAAGAAAAATGGGTTAAAACTTTTCATTCAGGAAAAGACGAGTGGGTATGTCCAGAAGATGCAATTATCCCTACAAAATTTTTAGAATCATTAATAATAGCCGAACCTGCATTTAGAACCCGTGCTGAGAAATACCTAAATAAAAAATTTGTGAATTCTGAATGGCTAAAAAATAGTGAATGGAAATCAAAATTGCAAGAATATGGCATTAAAAAAATTGATGATGAAACCTTTATTAAAATTATTGAAGCTGCTACGATTCCGCAACAGTGGTTAAAAAAATCCGAGAATTTAGTAGCATTATATTCAAAAATCTTGAAGATACCATGTTTACAAAATCAAAATAATTGGAGGTTCAAAGAACAATATTTGGAGGTTAGAAGTTCATTATTAAATTCTTCAATATTCCCTCTTCCAAATAGAGGATTTAATTCTCTTAATCTTTTGGATAAAAAAGTATTTTGGATATCAAGTAGATCATCAAGAGAAACAGGCCTTGAAGATTCAGTTGATTATATTATTATCAGTACTGAGTATACCTACCAACCAAAAGAAAGTGGAAATGCCAATGAAGTGTCAAATATTGAATTTGAGTTAAAGAAAAAAAGAAATAAGCAGACTCGTGAATTGCTGGAATGTTTAAAGATTCCTGAACTTAATGATGAAAATATTTTAACTGAATTACAAATTCCATATCTGGTTGATAATCCATATACAAAAAATGAAGAAAACATACGCTTTAAGGTATTGTACTCTATATTTCAAAAATACAAGAGTAAACATAAGAAAAACAAAATAAATTCTGAAGATTTTATTGGAGAACTTTCAAACTTATCAGAAGCAGAATTTAAATCCATTTCAGGGGAAATCAAACCAATAAAAGATTTATCTCTCCCCTGTGAATTTAAACTAAAACCTGAAGATCATGTCTTTGATAACTATTTTGAGGAGATGTATTGCCCAAAAAAATCATTAAAATCTGAAAAAGATGATACTAAAAATAAAAGAAATAAAGAAAGATTAATCAAATTAAAAGAAGAATGGCACGACTTTTTAATATTGATAGGCATTCGCAATAAACCCAAATTTATAGTTCAAAAAGATAGATATTCTAATGTTCATGATTTTAGAGATAAAAATCCGGTTCTTTATAATAGATGGATTGAAAAAATAGGGAAAGATTATACATACAATAATCCTGTTTATTTACATTCAATAATTCTGGATGAAGCAACTCGTAAAATTATTCTTGATAATTCGAATAATAAAGACAAATTATCTAATTCGTTATACACAGAATGGAAGAATAATCTGGGTTCTTTTGATTTATCGTCAGAAATCTATTCATATCCAGGGTTAAAATTAAAAGTAGGTATTTGTTATGTGGAATATACAAGGCATAATCAAAGAGTCCAAAAATTAGAAGATGACAAATGGTGTGGTCTTGATAGTGGTTTGATTCCTCTTATAGACATAAAAGGCGAATTTATCCCCGCCAAAGAAAGTATTAGGATTAAACCCTCAGATGTCAAGCAGTTCCAAATTTCTAAAAAATATTTCCATTTAGTTATAGAATCGCCTGATATCCAAAAAGAGAATACTTATCATTCGGATTATTTAGATTCACTTAAAATAAATAATCCGAATGTTGAACAAATAAATAATCTCTGGAAAGATGTTGAATCTGAAAATTATGATGAAATTATTAAAATTGCATTAGAGTTTGCATCTAATGATTATGATCTCACTAATCTTTTAATTTTTGACAAGAATAAGAGGAAATTACGACCAGCTACTGAATTTTGTATAGGAACTGAAGCTCCATCCGAAATTCCATTAATTGAAAGACAATATGGAGATATAGGAAAAAGAATTGGTGATGTTCTTGGTCTTAAAGATGGAGTGGGTTCAAGTTCATATTTAGGATTATTTGATCAGATCTTTTCTTCCCGCCGGATTTCAAAGAAAAACCTGAAATTATTACATGACCTTCTAGTTAATTATCAGTCTTGGAAAATCCATGATAAAAGGATTATTGAAGGTGAATTTATTGAAGCCGTTAAAAAAGCTAATAGAGACAAAGTAACTATTATAGTTAATAATGAACCGACCATCCGCACTAAAAATCCACACATTTCACAATATTCGACCGCAAGATCCTTGTACTTTGAGGGAATAACCTATAATATGCCCATCATTGACGGTTTTGATGATGAATCTATCCTTTCCGTTGGCCATCTTGGCATCGTTGCCGGAGCCTACGACTCTCTAGGTATCGCGAATATAATCGACAATGCAATACCCAAGACCCGGAACCATAATCTCACCCATTCTCAGGCCGTGAAAGCTATGGTGATCAACGGTCTTGGATTCATCGAACGCCGTCTTTATCTGTTTC
>NZ_JBSREC010000029.1:0-50068 GCF_055145805.1 Methanomicrobium sp.
CAACCTGGTTTGCAGCAGACAGTGCGGGGACTTTTTACAACGACGCACGGGCACTGACACTAATACAAAATCTTACACCGGGAGACCAGGCAGCTGAATGGGATAAAGTAAAAACCCAACTGATAGCAAATTCCACAGGAGGATTCAATCAGGCAATTGTGAGAACATCAGCAACAGAATTGACCATAAACCTTCCGGCAACAGCAGGATATGACATAACATCAACTCAGACCATAACAGTGAATGTCCCACACGACCTGACAGAAACAGTGGCAATTGTAGCTGCACCGACATTTGCAATCTCTACAGATGCAACGGCAGCAATTACAGGAACAGTTACTGATGCAGGTCTTAATGAGGCCAACATAATTGCAGGTGGTAAAACCATCATCGTTACACTGACAGGTGCAACATGGATTGCAGCAGATAATGTAAATAAATACACAGATACCCATGCCCTGGACATCATAAATAATATTACAGCAAATGCGGAGGGAGCTCAGTGGACTAAAGTAAGAAACGCATTGATAGCCGCGAATTCTGGAGGATTTAACGATGCAATTATTCGAGACAGTGGAACAGCAGTAACTATCACCCTCCCAGCAACGACAGGCTATGGCATTTCTGCAACACAGACCATCACATTGACTGTGCCGGCAAGTCTTACCAATACTGTCGCAATTGTAGCGGCACCCACATTTGGAATTGCTATCGTACCGGGGCCCTCACCAACAACAAGACCATCCTCCAGCGGAGGGGGTAGCAGTACATCATCAATCAGTGCAGGAGTTTCAGGCAATGTTCAGGCCGGCGGGACAGCGGCATTTACCTTTACAAAGACTGCAGTATCTGAAGTCACAGTGACAGTAAAAGACGATACTCCGAAGATGATGATAACTGTGGCAAAGACAGCTCTCCCGCGGGGAATAGAAAACCCTGACATGCAGGTATATCAGTATCAGCAGGTGACCTTATACTGGGCTGATGCTTCTGATGTCTCAAAGGGAACACTCGAATTTGGAGTTACAAAAGACTGGCTTTCAAAGAACGGACTAACCTTCGGCGATATCGTAATGATAAGATACAACGAAGAGACAAAAACATGGGAAGAACTCCCGACAGAGCTTATCGGTGAGGATGCAAACAACTATCGCTACCGTGCAACAACACCGGGATTCTCATACTTCGGAATCGCTACATCAGAAGGTGCAACCATAGTCAGTGAAGAAAAATCAATAAAGACAGTCGATGTTGTGGTTGTTGAAGAGACAGATGATGTTAGAATACCTGAAGAGACTACAGCAGCACCTGCCCCGGAAAAAACACCTAAGGCAACCCCGGTAGGATTTGCACCTTTATTTGCAATATTAATCTTTGGAATGTTACTTTTCCTGAGAACAAAATAATAAAATTTTAACATTCAAAACAATCCTTTTTTGACCTTACAATATTTGAATCTCAGATTTCAGAATGAAATCCGGTACATATGAATTACTCCGAAAAACAAATTTATTTGAGAAATATTTAACTGTTATAAAATAAATCTTCTCAGTATGCGAATAATGAATCGGGCATCCGTATGCATATCGCTGGGACTGATTATTTCATTCCTTCTGATATGTGCTCCGTCCGCCGCTATAGTTGCGGAATTAAAGGATGGAAATCTTCTGAATTCACAGAACGAGGGGGAATTAATACAATATACAATAGAAGTGAGCGGCATTCCTAAACAGGCACAGATTATCGAGATGAACACCGATCTGATGCCGGTTCCGGGCACTAACCTCTGGCAGATTGAGGGCAGCGGCTTTAACATCTCCGGCGGAGACGGGGCATTAAACGACCATAAGATTGAGCTTACAGAAGACGGGGAATTTTTAGACGGCATTCTGGTAACTGTATCCGGAAGAGTGCCTGTTCTTACATCGGTTGAAGTGGTGGAGGGTGTTGTCGTGACACAAAAAATCACACAGACAACAGGATATGTCTATTACCATATTGAAGCACTTGATCAAAATCGCGATATCCTCGGAACAGGGACGACCGAGACATTTTCTGTGACAATTCCTGATGATGAACAGTTCACATCAAGATTAAATGCCGTCACTGACACTGAAATGAGGGCCCTTATTGATGACCTGTACTCAAGAGGACTCAGAGAGGAGGCAAACGAACTCCTAAAATACGTTGAATCACCAAAAGATGCAACTGTTCCGTTTGTAACCGCGATTTTAATTGCAGTTGTGCTCTTTGTCATAGGACTCGGGGCCGGAGTTGTATTTGGTCAGATTCGGGCCAGGAACATGCAGGATTTTCAGGATGAATACAAGGGGGACTAAAAACAATGGCTCATGATGATATAATCGAAGGAAAACCCTTCCAGATGCCTGACGAGTTAACCGTTGTCGCAATCGGAGGGGCAGGAAAAAAGCTCATATCAAACCTTTATACCCATGAATGGTTCTTAGAGCACTATCTTACCGACGGAAAACGCTTAACTCTCTACACACTCGACACCGACTCAAACCAGAGAAAGGATGACATAAAAAGATCGGAACAGATCGAGGCGAGGGTCGGCGAGATCCAGAGGACAAACAGTCAGATGGGGGGGAGCGTTAAAAGCTACCATTACCACCTTCCTGACCTTGCAAACGTTGAGCGTGTCTCATCCTTAACATCAAAGGAGATAACAGACCAGGTAAAAAAGAGACGTGAACGTCCTCTTGTCGATGTATGGTGGATGAATGACCCGGAATACGGATTCGACTACCAGATGTTAAAGAAGGTTGACAAAAACATTGTTGATGACTTCGGGGGAGGAGTTCACCGCAGACGTGCAATATCAAAGGCGGTATTCTACAAAGCCATAACCCAGGGCGGGGAGCAGTTCCCGTCATTTCAGGGTCACGGCCCTGTTGCATTGATAGTCGGTCTCGGAGGCGGTACAGGCTCGGGAATGTTTATCGATCTCGCCCGCTACATCAAGGAAAAACGCGGTCAGGAGTCGAAAATATGGTTGTTTGTTGTGCTTCCGGCGGCAAGTGAAGGCGATAAGGAGCAGTTAAACGCCGCAATTGCATTATCAGAGATTGAATACCTGAATATGAAGGACGATAAGCTTTTTAATTATATAATCGTCTCATCCTTAAGTCCGACAGGATATGTTGACGGCGGGGACAGAAAACAGGAAGTAGTCGAGTTTGACTCCTCATTTCCCTATATGTTCATAAATTCATTCTACCTTCCGACAGCAGACATCTCGGCAATAGTTGATGCCAAAAAGGATTATTCCGGATTCATATTCGCAGATTCCCATGTAATAGAATATCCTGTTGAAAACCTGCGGTCACTTAAAAGAGGATTTGAGGACGTAATCGAAAGCTTCTCAGGAATTGCGCAGAACAGGGGGAAGATTCTAAAAGAGGTTTCTGACTTTATTGCAACCAGTGAAAACGAGTATCCCGGGGAATTTTCAAAGACAGACACCGAAATAACCCACGATGATGTCAACTCCTATCGAAAAGAGATTGAGAAGGTAAAGAAAGTCTGGGAGAATGAGATAACAGATCTTCTGAATTTCAAGACGCAGTCCATAATAGAATCGGCGGTCACAAACAACATGCCCGAGGAGTTAAAAGACGTCTCTTCGATAAAGGATTTTGACAAACTCGCAGAATATGTTGCAAGGCTGAAGAAGTCTCTTGAAAATGAGAGTAAACCGCACGAAAACGCGAAGGATCAGGAACTCTATGAGATTATAAAAAAGAACCTGCACCTTCTCGAAGTTATGTCAGACCTCCAGAAAAAGACACTTGCTGTTAACGAAAAATCGGCAAGAATTGCGCTTTTAAACATAATTCGCGGAGAAGAAAACTTTGGAAAGATATCCAGTGATCTCTCATCCCGCCAGTCGGCACTAAAAGGAGAGATAAGCGAGGCCGATACCAGGGTTAATAAGAAGCGCTCCGAACTCGGGGAGATCACAAAAGAGCAGAGCGATATGCTTGATCTGATAAGAACCGAGGTCAACGCACTTGCAAAACCTGTTGATGACTACGTCGCACTCGGACACGGCACAGGTGGCGGCAAGGACTCAATAGAAGATCTTGAAAAAGCATTCCTGGACAAATTCTCAGGCCTTCTCTTTGTATTAAAGGAAAAATTAAACCAGTCTGATAAGAACAAGGCAAAACCAATAAAGCGTGATGTCTGGCTCTCTCAACTTCCTCTCGGCGATCTGCAGGGAGATATTGAACGACTTGAAAAAGCAACATCGGCTGATTTCTCCTACCTAAAGGATCTTGCAGAGTCTGTCTCTTTATACTTCTTCAACGACTACATGCTCAAAGTTGCTAAAAAGCAGGGCTTTACAGACAGTCTTTTGGGAAAGAAGTTAAATTCCGAGATGTTTCGGAGTGAGAAGGCAACAAAGGAGGAGAGAATCCGAAAGATTTCACAGATGCATCCGGGAAAGATTTCAATACGCGATCCTTTCGATGTCTTCATTCAGGACAAATTCCTGACAAGAGAATTTGATTCAAGACTTGTGTCTTTAAGGCAGGCAACAGCAGGACCTCTGGTGTCCAGGTTCAATCTTGGTTCCGATGAGAAATCTGTCCTTATAAATTCATTCTCCGGCAGTGACACTGCATCGATTCTGACAGGCATCAGGGATGCACTTACCGCCATAATAAACAACCGTGAGGGATATTCGTCCAAGATTGGAAATATAAACACTGAGATAGATGCCCTGATTCAGTCCAGAAAGATGATGCAGCAGCAGATCGAATTTATGGCTAAGACTGACAGTCTCATCAGCACAACATTTGATCCAAGGAAGAAATTTAATGCGGATGTTGATGCCTATGAATCCGGTCTGAGGACTATTGATGAGAAGAGAAAGAGCGGAAACACAACCATTGAGGGAATGTACAGGACATGGTTCGGGGAGATTAACCCGAACATTCTCTCACTTTTAAACGACGATTCAGACCTCTCTGTTCTTGACTACGATGCTGAGGGTAAAGCCGAGATTGAGAAACTCTACAATATTGTGCAGTGGAAATACAAGGAGCTTGTTGACGCACACAAACTCGGTATAAACAACATATCCATAGGATACGGAGATGCCGGCACCGAGAGATGGAGCTTTGATAAGGCGGCCCTTGTCGCATCGTCACCTTCAAGGTGGCTTTCACAGTTGATAGACAACAAAGGCGCTGATTTCAGACGCACTCTTGTAAAATCGCTCGACCTAAAAGGTGTTGACAGTGCAAAGGTAAACTCCCACAACTACACAAAGCCCTGGGAGATATCACTCACTTTCTTTGCAGCGGCAAGTTTCCTTGACAATATATCCCCTCTTACAACAGGCGGCGGATACTGGGAGAAGTACGAGAAGGCGAAGAACAACATCCTCCACCATGCACTCTATCTTCATGAGGGGAAGTATGTTGTCCGCAACAAAACACTGCTTTTAACAGAAGCGGCAGAGATTGCTGACCTTGAGACTGGTGACAAGGCACAGGTTGAAGAGGCTAAAAGAAGAGTTCTGGATTTATACACTGAAAAGGATATCAAAGAGGCAGTCGGGGAATGATAATAAACAATAAAAGAAGAAAAATCTATCTTCTTTTAGCGCTCCCCATCAGCATAATTGTGGCATACATTTTTACAACGATTGCTCCTGTTTTTAAGCTTCATCCGGCACCGTTTGAGCTTACCGTTTTTGTCGAGTTTTTATGCGGTCTTTTCTTCGCAGTCGCAATCGGGATGATTTTTAATGAGGATTCAAGAATAAACGGGGTAATTTACGCAGGCATATTTGCGGCAATACCTGTATTTTATGTTCTGCTGACCCCTTGGGCAAACGTATATCTTCTTTTGGTCACATTCTCGGCAGGAGTCCTCTTGGGAGCTGTTTTTGTCGGAAAGTCGGTAATCACAAACCGCTATGACAATCTTGCAAAATTTGCAAAAGTTCTCTTTACAATATTCTTCACAATCATTATCGGATTTCTTGCATATGAGTTGTATTCAACAGCAATTGCACCTGCATCCGGGGTAACTGATGCCTATGCGGCACAGAGCATCTTCTTTTTTGGTGCGGGAATTGTTCTCTCCCTGATCTTATACTGGCTTACAATGAAGCTGACGGTCGGGGTTCGGGCATCTGACATATTTATATTCGGCCCGAGATCATCAGGGAAGACATATTTTGTCCTTGGCCTGTGGAGCTACATATCCGAAAACTTTGAAAAGGGGCACTCAAACGAGGGTGTTGTTTTAACCGGCGATCCTAATGACGAAGGAGACGACCTTCGTATATCAAGCCTTTACGCAGACGTTCTTGATGGAAAGATTCTCGCAAGGACATACCGTTACCAGATGGTGATGTACCAGCTCACCGGAAAGAAGTTCGGCTTAATTCCGGTCAAATGGACTGTAGTTGACTATGCCGGAGAGTATTACGACGAAATTAATGAGATTAACTTCAAAAAGGCTGTATCCCTTCTGAGTGAAAGGCTCAATATCCCAATCGGGGAGGTCCGGAAGAATACAGGGACTATCAGTTTTGTTAAATACATAAAACTGCACCACTCTGAAAAACTGCTTGACCCCGAGTTTACAAAGAGCGTTATTATATCGACAATGTACGGCAATTTCCTCAAAGCCGGAAAGGTCATCTTTTTAATCGACGGCGAGAAGATAACTGACAACAGGAAAGGGCATTCACAGCTTGCAAGGGAGTTTGGAGGCTATATGAAGACCTTAATTGACCTTGAAGGTAAGAATTACCTTGACTTTTTCAGCTCAAACAAAAAATACGCCCTTGTTGTCACAAAGACTGATCTGATCTTCTGGAAGAACAATGAGATAAGAAAACTTATTCAGTCAATGAACGCCGGGAAATTATCCGATATCCCTGAAAAGTCAAGAGAGGCGCTGAAAATTGAGAAGAATCTCTTTGATATTCTCAGTTCAAACAAGGTCTTTAAAAACCTTGTAAACATGATGAATGACATCTCGATGTATTTTGTTGCCGTATCCGTTGATGCATCCGCAGAGCCTTTCCCGACAGAAGAAGGAATGGAAGAGGAGATCTCCCCGACAGAAATTGCACCGTGGAGGTTTACGGAGATCTTCAAATTCGGCCTGTGATTATGCAGGGGGGTTTAAAAAATGGATGATTCATACGGAATATTTACAACAGACGGCGAGACTGTTGCAGGCACCCTGCGGGATGAATATGCATTAAATCTTGCAGAGAGGCTTGATGAGAGCACGGCGTCTTTGTATATAAGCACGAAAAACGGCGTTCTTCTGCTTGGAACCGCTGTTAACGTGCAGAAGAAGGGAAGGCGGCCTGACACATTCATCTATCTTGAAAAAGTGGGATGGATAAAAGAACTTCCGCCAAGAATTGATCTCTCTTTCATTCAAGAATTTTACGGCAGGGTTGAGAGAAGGCTTTTTGATATAGAGTATGAGGTGCGTGATCTTGCATCAGATGACGCTTTTTTTGATGACCGCAACAAAAAGGTGATTACAAAACTTTCAGATTCAAATGCGGCTGACTACTCTGTCGGCAGACTGCTTTTGGGAAAAGAGGTCGTATGCGTATCTGATGATCTCTCAAAGTCGGTAGATTTTGTGGTTGCTGTTGCAGAAAAACTTCTTTCATACATATCTGCAGGGTTTACGATTGTCGTCTCCAAAAGGACGTTTAGGGATGCAGATCTCCTTGTGACAGAGAAGTATTCAGGCAGGGTCAATATCGATTTAAACACCGAGAGAATCGATGATCCAAAATGGGGAAGCATATACAGAAGTGTGGGTGTTTTCGCCCAGAACCTTGTTATAAGACAGAAAATTTCAAAGAATCTTTCGCGTCAGAAACTTGAGGAAGCGCTTGTTTCAGGGTTTAAGGCAACAAAAAAGCTGCCGCCTGACAAATCCCGTCTCTTCAGGGAATTTCTTGATGAGGAGAATATCGGGGAATTTGAGACCCCTGAATTAAAATTTTCATCTTCTGCATATGAAACACAGACAGAGTATGGATATAAATCCCCTAAAGAGGCAGATTACGGGAAGTGGAAGGTAAACGACCATGACCGGGAGAATCTTATGCTTGAGTATGAGGAGCATATGGAGAAGAAGAGAAAGGGCAGAATTCAGATTCTGGCTGTTCTCGGAATACTTATAATTCTTATTTCAGCGGTTTTGTTCCTTTTTGTAATCAGTCCGGGATTTTTCAGTCCCGGAGAGAATACAACCGAAATCCCCCATATAACGCCTTCTGCTACGATTGTTCCGGAGAATATACTTAATGTTACACGACTGAACTCAGCGCCCGGAAACGTTCCAAACGGCCTCTCGGGAGTAGGGAGTGCATACGAGATAATAATAAAGGAGCCGGGGAATGTTACAATAGACCTGACTTCGGGATATAACCCGGATAAGCCGTATTATCTGATGAGATATAATCAGTCGGTATATTCCTGGGATCTTACTGAGACCACGCTTTTGTTATCTGAAGATTCGGCAACGGCCTTAATCCCTGAATCGGGAATATACCGCCTCTTCACAGACAGGGAGAGCGGTGAATAAAAAACCGCTTTTTGAAGAAAGATTGCCGACATACAGGAAGCATAGCAGGTATCCTTCATGAAAAAAAGCCTCTTTCTGAGAACAGGTCCGGTTATTCTCTTTTTTCTCCTTTTATCAGCGGCAGCCCTGCCTGTGAGCGCCGAACTGCAAAAAGGAACTATATCTGTCACCTCAAATCCTGAAGGTGCCGAGATCTACTTAAATGACGAATTTCTCGGCCGGCAGACCAATGCAGTAATACTGGACGTTTTTCCCGGAATTCACTACATCAGGCTTGAACTGCCGGGGTACCGGACATGGGAGAAGGTATTTGAGGTGAAAGAGGGAGGAGTTACCTATATCGGCCACGAGATGGAGCCTGTTGTGGGGGAGGCTTTTTCAGTCTCAACAAAACCGCAGGGTGCAGATATATATATTGACGGGGAATTTTACGGGATATCGAATACGATTTTATACCAGCTTCCCACAGGACAGCATTCTGTTCTCCTGACGCTTGACAACTACTCCGATTATTCAAAAACCGTGACTATAAACGAAGGTATGTCGCAGTCGGTTACCCATACGTTTGAGCCTGTGCCGACGACAGGCAGAATCACCTTTGAGTCTGTTCCCTCAAATGCACAGGTGTTTTTAAACGGCGAATTTAAGGGAAATACCAGACTGACGCTTGAGGAGGTAGCCCCCGGAACATATGATGTTGTGGTCAAAAAAGAGGGATATGACAACTGGCAGGGAAAGGTGGATGTTGCGGCCGGAAAGATATCAGAAGTGAAAGCAGACCTTACACTTGCAAAAGTGATTTTAAAGGTCGTAACCGTGCCCGGGGGTGCAGCGCTTTTCATAGACGGTAAGATTTCCGGAAAAACTCCTGTTGAAATATCAGTTGAACAGGGACTGCACACTATTCTGGTGGAAAAATTCGGTTATGAGAGTGTTTCAGAAGAGACAGATGTCAAAGCAGGAGGAGCTTCATTTTCTTTTGTTCTCATTTCCATGGCACCGCAGGCGATAGAGGAGGCTGAGAGAGCGGTTCTGGATAACATCGGATACAACCCGCAGAAGGCACAGGAGCTGATTGATTCCGCAATAAAAAGCTATGAGGAAGGCGACTCGGAGAGTGCAATAAACTATGCGGAGGCAGCGATTAAGGCCGCATTTGATGTCGATTCCGACGGGGTTGTAAATCATCAGGATATCAGTCCGAATCTCAACAATCTTGTGATATACATATCGCCGTTTATCATTCTCTTTCTCATTTTAGGACTTCTGATAAAAGACATCGCTGCACACAGGGTTAAGCCTGAGATCGTTATGGACGTCCCTGCGACGATTAAGGAGGATGATATGCTTGCAAGAGCACATATCACAGCCGATGCAGCGGGAGGGCCTTACAGGGGTTTTGTATGCACGGTTTACATCGACGGTGTGTCAATTGACCACTTCACTGACCCGGGAAAATATGATGTGATGCTCTCCGGAAGAGGCACGGGTGAGCACACAATTACAGCTCACCTTCAGGTCGCAAAGGAGAGATACGGAAGTGCTGATATAAAGGCCGAGGAGACTTTTACGGTTGAGACGGCCGGCCTTTCCGATGCTGTATCTGTTGGTGATGAGGAGAAGAGATCGATTATTGATACCGAGGAATACAGCAAAGACCTTGATGAGTATTATGAGGAGAAAGAAAGTGCTGATACAAAAACATGAATCATTTTTTTCCTTTTTAATTCGCAGACCGGAACAGAAAATCGTTTTTTTATAACAAAAACAAAAGGTCAATCAAATTGATTAAATAACAATAATAATAGTATTTATTTATGGTTTATCGGGCAGATGCAGATAATCTAAAGGATAATTTTTTTGGGATTTTAAATCCGGGTGTTCTGGAGATTTTTCTGGCCTTAGATTCCCGGCCTTTTCATTCTGATTCACTATCCGGATTTTTTGGAATTTCCAGAGAGAGAACTCAGGAGGCCATTTTTTTATTAAAAAATATTCTGGCCATAGATAATTCTGAGGAGAAATTAATTCTCACAAAAATCGGATCTGCATTAGTTTGTCACTTAAAAGCTATCTTTGAAGAAATTAGTTCTGAAAAATTTAATATGGCAGTTTTTGATGCTTAAAAAATCATTAAATATTCAGATGTTATACGCAGTTTTTTAGGATCATATGCGAATGACAGGGATATTGATCTTTTTATAAAACATCATATGGATCCTGAGAAGAAATCCACTGAAAAAACAGATCTTAAAAAATTTTTTGACACAATGCTGTTAGTATCATCTTATCCGGAATTTTTTGAGACTCATAATTATTCCCTTTTACCTGACTTTGCAATTCATAATATCGGCGCTATAAGAGATGCTTCATTTATATGCGATCCACCGGTCAATTTTTCACAGGGGTTTGGGTATTATCATGATATCCTTAAAGAGGCCGGACACATCCACGGGATATCCACCTGGGCTAATCCTGAAATTGCCTCAACAATTCTTGAAAAAGTCAGGGAAGGAGCCGAAGTGGGTTTGGTTATATCTGAAAAACTTGCTTTGGAACTCATGAATTCCCCTTCTTATATTAAGATGGAAGAATATGCCGGTTATGACAATCTGACTTTTTATGTTAATAAAGAGATAATCCCTGTCGGACTGACTATTACTGACAAAAAAATTTCACTTGGCATGTTTTTGAATGGCACAAATACATATGATTCCATTTATGATTTCATCTCTTCTTCAGAAGAAAGCCTTGAATGGGCTGAGGATTTATATGATTATTACAGAAAAAATTCATTGAGTCTGGATGAATACTGTCCTGTATAAAAACTTTATTTAACATAAACATCATTTTTTAGCTTTTTTAGGATATAAGATAATAAATCCTGATAAATTTTACTTCAAAAAAAATGGAAATAATATATATAGTTAATTAGCACTATTAACCAGCATACGAGGTTTTGGTCATATGAGAAAAATAATTGTAATCATGTTAATTGCGGCGTTATTACTCGCATTTCCGGTATCAGCGGCAAAAAATACGGATGATTTAAAAGGCACAGGCAGCGGATTCCAGGCCGCAGATGCGTCCAACAAAACAGCAGCAGGTATCAGCGATGAGCTCAAAGGTGCAGGCCAGCCGTCAGAACAGTCAGGCGGCTTAGTGATTTCGCAGGCAAATAAGAATGAATCTGCCGGACAGGGAGCAGGAGTATCAGCCGGAGTTACTTCCGCTTCCCAAAACCAGCAGGAGATTAAGTCCCAGATAAAACTGATGCAAAAAGAGAACGCAAATATCTCAGGCCTTGAATCCAGCAACAGGTTAAAGAACCAGAACACTGTCCGTGTTGCGGTTCAGACACTCCTTGCGGCAGGAAACATCTCCGGCGGAATCGGTGATCAGATATCTGCGATTGCAAAGGAGTTTAACAATTCCGTAAAAGCCCAGTACAATTCCGAGGAGAAGATACAGAACAGAAACGCGGTTTCAAGATTCTTCTTCGGCGGCGATTCGGATGCAGCGAAAGAAATTCAGGTACAGATTGAGCAGAACAGGCAGAGAATAGAGAACCTTAACACGCTCATGAACCAGTGCGACTGCGATGAGGAGCTCAAAACCATGATACAGGAGCAGATTCAGGCGCTCGAACAGGATCAGAACCGGCTTTCAGTGTTATCCCAGGCAGAACTTGGAGATAAGGGTCTTTTGGGCGGACTCTTTGGGTAATTCCCAAAATTATAATTATCTTTTTTTTATTTTCTAATTCTTTAGTCCTAAAATATTGTTACTGATATACATTTTTTCTGTGACCAATGCTGATTACTGTTATATGGATTTTATCCTGTTCAATACTCATTAAAACCCGATAATCGCCAACTCTGAGTCGGGAAACTCCGGCATGACCACGAAGAGTTGTTGTAAACCGGATTGGATCTTCACAGATGCTCTCAATCTTCTTTATGATTACAGCAGCAGCAAAACGATCTATTTTTTTGAGAAAACTGATTGCTTCATCAGTATATCCAAGTGTATATTTCAGGCTGTATCATCCTGATCCAGAAGTTCACGAACTTCTTTTGCAGAATGCACACGTCCGTTTTTTAGATCATCAAGACCACGGTTAAGAGATGCAAGTTCCTCAGACGAGAGAATGTCATCATCCGCTTCGTCAATAAGCTGTGTTATCAAATCCTGAAATTCCTGTTCAGGTGCACGGCGAAGCGCTTTAAGCTTTTCAAGACGCTCTGAGTCAAGAGTGATAACGACAGTTACCGATTCCGTCATAATAACATACTATTGTCAGATAAAATGAAATAAGTTTTGACGTTTTGGATCAGTTCTATGGATTTACTGTAACCCTAAAGAACAGATTAAAATGCCTCAGTCCATAGCTGTTTTTCATCAGCGGTTTTCACTCCGTGACACCCTGATTCATCAGAATATATGGATTCGTCATCCCGGATTCGGGCTATTTCTGATTTTATTTTTTTGTTCATGGTGTGAATTTTATTCCTGATCACATTTGAAAAATCAAGAGATTATTGATCCAGAATAGTATAACCCTGAACTTAATGATTTTTATGAGGAGAAGATAAAGGATAAAACTGATTTTTATTATTGTTTTGAATTTTTCACAAAATCAATATAATATAAAAATATAATAATGAATTATGAAAGACATTCAACAAATCTGTTTGAACGGTCATCAGATTACGTCTTTTGTTAATTTACATCCAGAAGAAAAGAAAATTTTTTGTCCAGATTGTGGTGCTGAAACTATTACTAAATGTCCTAATTGCCAAAAAACAATACCTGGAGGAGAACATGGTCCGGGTAGTTACGGTACAAATTATTATTTTCCTGCAAGTGTTCCGGATTTCTGTGAATATTGTGGAAAATCCTTTCCCTGGAAAAACAACAAACCTGATTCTAAAAAATCCAATGATATTACATTATCAGATACCGATAGTAGGAATGTTTTCATTGTTCATGGACATAATGACGTTATTAAAAATCAAATAGAGCTATATATCTCTCAATTAGGTTTCAACCCAATCATATTGCATAAAGAAGCTAATTTGGGGAAAACAATTATTGAAAAAGTAGAACATTATGGCAGGAAGTCCAGTTTTGCCATTATTTTATTCACAGGGGATGATTTAGGGGTAAAATACTTATCTCCACCAGAATCAAACAATCAATTTCTTAGTAAAAAAAGTATGAATCTGGAAAATACAAGAAAAGAAGAATATTACCGCAGGATAATCCATTCTTTAAAGCGAAGAGCAAGACAAAATGTAGTTTTTGAATTTGGCTATTTTATAGGATTATTAGGCAGAAATAATGTTATAATGCTTTATGAAGAAAGCGTTGAATTACCATCTGATATAGATGGATTTATTCATATCAAATTAGATCAAGATTGGAAAAATAATTTAGAGAAAGAAATCAAAGCAATATCAAGCTGAATCAATAAATTTACTGATAATATCAGTCTTTTGTATCTTTTTAACAATCTCTATATCTTCCCTCATATACGATATTATTTGTTTTTGTTCTGATGCAACAACATTGACCTCTATATCTCGAAAATCTCTTATTTTATTAAATTCATTGATGTGATCATTTATCCTTTCAAAAATAACATACAATTCGTCAATATCTAATACCAATTCTGCATCCAATTTATTGAAATACCCTTTACCTTCGCATTCTTTTCTTGAAATATCAATAAATTTAAAAGGAACAAGATGATACTCTAAATCACCATTATATTCAGAAATAATATCATTGCAACTTTTATCCAAATCCTTAACTCTTCTTAAATTCCGGATTATTTCTAATTTCAATCCATTAACTATGCCCTTTCGACAAAAATAATTTTTAAAATACAAAGTCAAAAACACAGTGAAAATGATTAGTAATACTTGAATAATTGCTTGAATGATTAAAAGCCACATATCAAAATTCGCAGAATCAGCCATTATAATAACATTTCAATAATGCAAGATAATTTTTATCATTATTTAGTTCGTGAAAGAAGGAGTGACCCATTGGTTTTCAATTAGAATCATAAGACAAAATGTTATTAATATGATTGAATAAAAATTAGATTATATCATTTTTGGGGTATTTGATTATGGAATTCTGTTTTGCAAGATTAAATGTTTATATGAATGAACAAAAAAGATTATTTAAAAATAGAGAATTTTCTGATAAAATTGAAATACTTAATTTTTTAGGTAAACTTATTATTGAAAATCCAGACTATTACTCATATTATAAACCAAATCAAACAGGTTTTCAATTTGATAATTTTGTAAAAGACGAAAATAACAATCTAATAGCAGCATATATTGGTAAACCAACAAAGTCGAAATTTCCAAAACACGATGAAAATATAGGTTATTACAAAGAAAAAATAATAACTAATCCATTTGTTTTATTTTTATATGATACAAAAAACCAAATGATTTCGATTCAATATAAATCTAAACCTTTTGAAAATTATAATAATTTATTTAATGCCATTAAAACTCATCTGAATGAGATTCTATTGGAACATGGATATCGTATAGAGATAAATCCAATTACAGAAAAAAAGGATTTTTGGACAGTTATAAATGAATCCGACAATATTTTTTCCGTTAGTTTACACTATGATATGCCAAATATTTATGCAGAAACAGATAATGAGTTGAAAAATATTTTAGGTTTAATTAAAGATAGTACAAACACAACTAGCTTGACAGAAATTTATGAAAATAAGGAAGGAAATCTAAATATTTCTGAAGCTGACAAATATTTCAGTGTATCTCTGGATTATATCGCACATGGAGAAGGAAATTGGAAGATAAAATTTGAATCAAATGGAAAAAAAAGTGAAATAAAAAGTAATGAGAATATTGAATTTACAAAAAAACAAATGCCTTCTTTAAGGGAAACAGAAAATTTAGAAGATTTTTCTTTATCCAAAATTAATTCTGCAATAAATTATGCTGAAAATTATATTCCAAATTATAAAGCACCAGAAAAAACAAAAAAATTAAGTGACCGATAAGGTATTTATTAAAATGATTCAGAAGCCACCTATAAAAAATAAATTTATCATATACACTATTTGTATATATATAATGTCTTTAATGGTGTCATTTTTAATCAGTGAAAGTTACAAACAAACAATATTTAATTTAATTCCCTCATATATTGGAATATTAATTTCGGGAATCATAGCCTGTATTGCAATTATTTTAGGTTTATTGTCGACAAACGAACTCACTGAAATATTTCATTTAGAATTCAAAGAAGTGAGATTAAATGGAAAAGAGCCCTCTGCTCATACGACTTATATTGAAAAAGCCATCAATAGCATCAAATTTGATGCAAAATTAGAAATTTATCTTTTTGGACTCTCAATAGCATCTCTATTATTATATTATATTGTTCTATCACAAGATTTTCAGGTGATTTTCTCATATGATAAATATTGTATTTTATTACCTAATTTTTCAAACAAAATCGTTACAACTATTTTAATTTCATTTTCTATATTTTCAATAATAACATCTATTTTCATCGTCCATGAAATCGTTACAAATATATTTTCAATATTTTATATTCGAACACAATTAATAAAAAAAGCTCTTTTGGAAAAAAAGTGAATATTTTATATTCAATTATTTTTTTGAGGAAATTGAACACTCAGACCGGAGTTAAATGAGTGATGAGTGGATTAAAAGACAGGATTAATAATTTAAATTTCAGAAAAACCTCCACAAAAATGACCCTAAGATCCCTACCACACACTCTTTTATCGACACATCACATACAATCTGTCGAAATATTTCAATTTCTTCGACAGATGGTAAACGGCCTGTCGAAAGGTTCGAAATCGTATATAAATGTAAAACTGTATGAAATGCTGAAATATGACAGCGAAAATTAGAAAAAACTCAAAAAAATAAATGGACTCGTCGAGATTCGAACTCGAGACCTCCGCCGTGTGAAGGCGACGTCATGACCAGCTAGACCACAAGTCCACATGTTGCCTTTAATCTGTTCAGTTTATGTTCTATTAAGGGTTTTGAAATTGTGCATAAACGTGTAAAAATCCATATAAAACTCAGACAATTCCTTTCTTAAAAAACCGGTTAAATCCATATTTTAAGTGTTTGCCATGAAATTCAACTGTGATTATCTTCAGCAGAAAGTGATATAACACATGATTCTCCATCAGAGTTATTGTATATGTTAAATGCTGAAGAAATTCTAAACGATACTCTCACAGGACATATTTTAACAGAAAAAGAGGCTCTCTTTCTCTTCAAAACAAAGGGAAGCGGGATATTTGACATCGCAAAGGCAGCTGATCAGATACGCTCTGAAAAATGCAAAGATATTGTGACATATGTCAGAAACCAGAACATAAATGTTACAAACTGCTGCATAAACTCATGCGGATTCTGCGGATTCTGCAAAAAGCCCGGCGACCCTGAACTCTATTTTTATGATGAAGGAGACCTCCGAAAAAAGATACGGGAGGCAAAAGAACGGAAGGTAACCGAAATCTGCACAGTAAGCGGACTTCATCCGGATTTCGATGCGGATTCCTACACAGAATTAATCAGACTGATTCATAAAGAAGCACCGGATGTCCACATACATGCATGCAATCCGATGGAGGTCGCATACGGAGCACAAAAAAGCGGCATCACAACTATCGAAATGCTAAAAAGACTAAAAGATGCCGGACTCGGGACAATGTGCGGAACAGCCGCCGAGATTCTCACAGACCCGGTAAGGGATGTAATCTGCCCGGGAAAAGTTGATACGAAGACGTGGATAAGAATCATAAAAGAGTCCCATAGTCTCGGGATAATGACAACCGCCACAATAATGTACGGACATGTGGAAAAAAATGAGGACATAGTATCCCACTTAAAAATTTTGAGGGATATACAAAACGAAACAAAAGGCTTCACCGAATTTGTGCCGCTCTCCTTTATCCACTTCAATACACCCATCTTTCAAAACGGACTTGCAAGACCGGGTGCCACAGGAAGAGAGGATCTCCTGATGTATGCCGTATCACGCCTCTACCTTCACAATTTCGACAATATCCAGGTATCATGGGTAAAGCACGGCATAAAATTCGCACAGCTTGCACTTCTCGCAGGCGCAAACGACGTCGGCGGCACAATGTTTGAAGAATCAATATCAAAAGGTGCCGGAGCACAAAATACGGATTACTTAGACCCTCTTGAGATGGAGAGGATATCAGTCGATATCGGAAGGGAGCTTTTAGAGAGAGACACCAGATATCAGCTCATCTGAAAAAAAGGGCACCAACTCCTTTTAAAACCATAAAAAAAAGTTTTCCCAGATTTAAATGCGATAAAGCATTTTACCTTAAATAACAAATAATTAAACAGATGGATATTACGCAGAGGAGAATAATTCTTCTTATAACCTCTCTCGGATCTTTTCTGACGCCCTTTATGGGCTCGTCAATAAACATCGCAATACCTGAGATAGGAACGGAGTTTTTATCAGACGCAATCCTCCTCTCATGGGTCCCGACAGCATATCTGCTCTCATCGGCTGTCATGATAGTCCCTATGGGAAGACTGGCCGATATGAGAGGCCGGGCGAAGATATTCACCTACGGAATAATAATCTACACAATCGGCTCCCTTCTCTCAACCCTGGTGCCCTCAATCGAGATTTTGATCCTGTGCAGGGTATTTCAGGGAATAGGCGGCGCCATGATATTCGGAACATCTGTCGCCATAATAACAAGCGTATTTCCGGCAAACCTCAGGGGATGGGCACTTGGGATAAACATCGCATTCGTCTACTCCGGTCTTACACTCGGGCCTGTAATCGGCGGAGTGCTGACAGAATTCTTCGGCTGGAGAAGCATCTTCTATCTGAATGTGATACTCGGCATCTTCATCATAATTCTGGGACTGAAATACTTAAAAATTGAAAAATATCCAAAAGATAAATCGAAATTTGACATCACCGGCTCAGTACTCTACGCAGTCACGATATTCTTTGTAATGATAGGTTTTCAGGGAATCTCGGAAACACGGGGATTTTTAATCCTTCTCGCCGGAATAATCTCGGGAATCATCTTTTTCATGTGGGAGAAAAGAATCGAACATCCGGTATTCAACATAAAACTCTTAACCGAAAACAGGGTCTTTGCATTCTCAAACCTTGCCGCTTTCATAAACTACAGTGCAACCTTTGCAATCGGATTTCTGCTCTCGATATACCTTCAGTTGATAAAGGGATTCTCACCCTTAAATGCAGGAATTATCCTGATTGCACAGCCCCTTCTTCAGACTGTCCTCTCTCCTTATGCAGGAAGACTCTCTGATAAAATCGAGTCAAGAATTCTCGCAACCGCTGGAATGGCAATGATAACAGTCGGCCTCATATTCTTCACAATTTTATCAGAAGAGACACCGGTTACAATAATCATTGCAAACCTTGCATTCCTGGGAATCGGATACGCACTCTTCTCATCGCCGAACACACATGCCGTCATGGACAGCGTCAGTGAAAGATACTATGGAGTCGCATCCGGAATGCTCGGGACAACACGGCTCTGCGGAATGATGGCATCAATGGGAATATCAATGATGGTCTTTGCAATAATAATGGACAGAGTCCCGCTTGCAGAAGTCCCGCCGGCACTTATAACCGAATCAGTAAACCTTGCATTCATGATATTTGTCGCACTCTGTGCCATAGGAACGGTTGCATCATATGTAAGAAATCCAAAAGAAAAACTAAAGAATAAAACAGAAAATTAAGCCGGAAAAGTCAGGACATTATGATTTATATTCCTTATACCAGCAGGGAATATCAGATTCAAAGCCATTGTGATCAAGATACACTCTTTTTACCCTCTCCCACATCATTTCTGTCTGTTCAGGCGAGCCTGTCTGCTTTGAATACCAGTGTGACCAGACTATGTCAGGTATTATCATCATTGCAGTGTAAAGTGAATATTTTTCCCAGAATTCAGGAGGTACTTCACCGCCGTTATACCCGTTAATCTGCCCGACAGAGAAGGGGATACTTTCAGCACTTGAGAAATATGCCGTTTTTACAAAATCATGCACAGGATCACCCCAGTCATACCTGTTAAAATCAATGATGCCGCAAAGCCTGCCGTCTCTTACAATAAGATTTCCCGGGTGATAGTCATCATGAAGAAATGACTGCCTTTCACATTTCATATTACAGTTATTATCCAAAATAAAGCGGGAAATTTTATCCATATCGATTATCCCGGTTTTTAATTTAAGCTCATCTAACAGTGCACATTTGTATGCATATTTAGATGAGTGCCTGTCATGCCATTCGGGAAGGCCTGAAGGTGCATCAAGGCTGTGAAGCTTCAAAAGCTCTTCTCCGGCATCAACCCCGAGGCTATACTGCTCATCCGGAGAAAGCTCTTTTAACGCCTCCTCCGCATCTTTGCCGGGGATGTAGTCAAGCACCATATAACAGAGGCTTTCATCATCAGATATCCCGTAAAATCGGGCCTTTGGGACAAGGGATGAAAATTCACTAATTTTTTTGATTGTATCAAACTCTGCTTTTTTATATTCTGCATTCACATTTTGGTTCAGTTCAGTAATTCTTAGCAGGTAATTCTCCCCTTTACCGCCTTTTAAGAGATATTTTCTCTCAAATGAAAATCCCCTCTCTATCTTTTTAACTTCCAGATATTGGGTTAAATCATAGATTTTTTTCTGAATTTTACTGAATGATTCCATAATTATTTAATCACGTCAAATTTTTTGGAATGATATATAGGTTTTTTTTATTGATAGTCTTCGTTATGTTTGAAAAATGCCAGCCATAGCTACTTAAGATCAATATACCTCACAAATCATACATTCAAAAAAATATGAAATCCGGCAATATTACATTAATTTTCAGCTGTTCTTTTTCTCATGCCCGTAATGTTTGATTAAAAAATCCCGTATCTTTGCAGACTCAATCCATCCCCTGTCAAGCTCATCTATCATTTTGTTGATCTCTTCTGCCTGACCAAGAATAATCTCACTTTCGCGTCCGCCGCTCATATCTGCAATCCCGACAATCACAGCAAGCGGGTTTCTTATGGAGTCATTTAAAATCGAAAGTTTCCTGATGTTATCCTCTATCTGAATAAGCGCTGCCTTCTCCCTCTCGATGGATAAATATCTCTCTGTAAGATCCTGCATCAGGACAATTACTCTCCCGTCATCAAGGTGAACAGTCAGAAAATTGATCTTCTTAACCGAGCCGTCTTTGCAGCTTACATCATATATGTGCTCTTCATCACCGGCATTTTCTCCGCGGCCCGGCCGTATCTCCCATCCGGATCTCACAAAACGCCTGTAATCCTCATCAGGATAGGCAAGTAAAAACCAGTCTTCACAGTCTGAAATCTCCTTAATATTATAACCAAACAGTTTTTCAAACTCTGCGTTCAGATACAGGGTTTTCCTGTGTTTATCCTGTAGAAGAAGAGGTATAGGAAGCTGTCTTACAATATCATAAAAATTTTTGCGATTCTTTTTTATTGATTCCTCAGCCTCGTGCCTTACTGTAACATCCCTTGAATTAAGCAGAACTCCGGATATGACAGGATTATCAATAAGATTGGTAGCCACAGTCTCTACGTATGCATAAGAACCGTCAGAACGCTTAAATCTTATAGGGTGTGTGAACAATTTGCCGGATTTTTTCAGTAAATTCTCCCACTGCTCCATTACGTATTTTAAATCATCAGGATGGAGATAATCCATTATTTTTTCTCCGATTAAGGACCCGTCCTCATACCCAAGAATATTTTTTCCGGACGGACTCTGGTACCTTATGGTGCCATCCGGATTTACTATTGTAACCAGATCATGAGAATAGTTTATAAGAGATCTAAACCTCTCCTCGCTCTCTTCAAGCGCCTCTCTGGCTTTTATTGTGTCAGTAACCTCCTGGTTTATTATAACAGCGCCCAGGAGAACCCCCTCCTCATCAGTTACAGGAAGTGACCAGTTATAGATCATCTTTCTTTTCCCGTCAAATGACTCTATTTCAAGAAGTTCTCTTTCAACCGTCTCCCTGTTTTTTATGGTCCTCAAAAGTGCCCAGTCCTCTGCCCCTATAGGTTTTTTCGTATCATAGAACCATCCCTTAAATACGCCGTAATCTTTGGTTCCAACGAATTTCTTCTCATTCCAGATCGCCTCCCCGGCAGGATTTGCAAAGACGAGCTTTCCGTTTTTGTCAGCAAACCATACCCCTATCGGGAGTTTGTCAAGAATAACTTCCAGCTGTTTAGCCTTAGTCTTCAAATCCCGCACAATCTCATCTTTGGGATTATAAGAAAAAATTACCTCACCGGAATTGGTGGTGTAAACAATAAAACCGGACTGTACAAAAGAATGTCCTTTTCTAACATCTCTTCCTGGGGTCAGATTATCCAGTAATGCCCTCAGCTCATCTTTTTCTGTAATAGAAAATATAGGAGTCTTAAAAGAGGAGCACACTTCCGGCAGGGATTTTCCAATAAAATCTTCTTTTTTTATTTTTTCCGCAGATTCAGCTTCCCTGTTTATATTAACTATAATGTAATCGCCGGATTTTTCCTTTTTTTTCAAAATAAAAGAGGGATATTTGTGTTCCTCAAAAAAGAATCTGTATAGGTCATCTCCGGCCTCCATAATATCAAAAATCCTTCAATAAATCCCTGTTTTTCTTAAGAAGTTCATTAGGGGATAATACTATATGAGATTTGTTAGATATTGACAGCAAAAAACGGCTAAAATGAGAAAAATCAGATTGAAACAGAGAAATTAAGAAAAAAAATATTAAAAAACGAGTGCACCGACCGGGAATTGAACCCGGGCTATTGGCTTGGAAGGCCAAAGTCATGCCACTAGACCATCAGTGCAGAATCTGCTCAAGCATCGTAATGCCTGTGCCATACTATTTTGCTGTTGCTTGTTATTAAAAATATTGATTATGTTTTTGTATAGAACTCTGTTTATTAAAAATTGAAGGAAAAAATGGATTTTAATCTTATAATTTTCAGTACCCGCGAATTTCAGACTCAATCTTTTCAAGAGCTGAAATACGCTTCTCAAGCGGCGGGTGGGTTGCCAAAAGCTCGGTTAAACTCTTTCCTGAAATTGCAGGGATTATGAAAAAGGCATTTGCACCCTCAATCTCCTGCTTCTTTTCTGCAGGGACATAATCCATTCTTCCGCTTATCTTCTTTAAAGCCGATATAAGTGCCTTAGGATTGCCGGTAATCATCGCACTTCCCCTGTCTGCCGCAAACTCACGATAGCGTGAGAGCAGAAGCATAAGAAGGGTTGCAATAATCCAGACAAATATTGAAACAATCCAGATCGCAATCCATGCACCGCTGTTATTTCTCCCGCCGAAGAGATTCATAATCAGCGCATTCTGCATTAAAATTGATGCAATCATAGCAAGGAAACTCGCAACCGTCATCGTAAGGATGTCACGGTTTTTAACATGCGAAAGCTCGTGTGCCAAAACTGCTTCAAGCTCTTCCCTGTTTAAGGTTCTCATAATCGAGTCTGTAACCGCCACAACTGCATGAGAAGGGCTTCTTCCTGTCGCAAACGCATTTGGAACCGGAGACGGCATAACAGCAATCCTCGGTTTGGGAAGTCCTGCCTCATTACAGAGTTTTTCAATCATCACGTGAAGATCAGGCTCCTCATCCTCTGCAACGATTCTTGCACGGGTTGATGCCAGAACAAGTTTGTCTGAGAAGAAATACTGCCCGAATGCAAAGAGAAATGCAATTGCTATTAAGAATACGAAATATCCGGGGAAAAAGAAATTAATTGCGCCTATGAAGAACAGGTAGACTGCCAGGATTAAAATCCATGTGAGAAAGACACGACCTGTCAGTCCCCAGTCCCTCTTCCAATTACCTATCATGATAACATATATGTTAGGAGAACTTTGCATAAATACATCCTGCCACCGGCAAAGATTAAACAAAATCAGATGAAACCCGGGGGATACCCCCATATCTTTTCAGGTCTGAATAAAAATCAGCTTTTTTCTGTAAAAAACGGCTGAAAAAAAATTAGAACCTGTTTCAAAAATTTTTCAGGAGAAATTCAAGATCGAAATCTTTTATAGATAGATTTTCAACAATTGATACATGGAGGAAGATAGCGCACCAGAGAAAATTGGCGATGTTGCTTATGGAATTTTCGAGATCATCCTCAACAGGGAGCTTAAAAAACGCGGGCGGTATCTTTTTGAAAGGGTTGAGGCAGATGAAAATTTCCGGAAAGATTTTGAGGATATCTTCCGGGATTTTTCAGCCGAATACAAGATGCTTGCCGATGCACTCATAGAAGACTTCAAAACATCTGAGGAAATATACAAAAAAATCTGTGGGGGAGAGGGAGTTTATCCGTCAAAAACAACGCATGTCTACTGGATTGTGCAGGACGCACCTGACTTTGCAGCAAGTCAGGACGACGAGGATAAAGGCGGAAAATGGCTTGTTTTTGTTGAAAAAGAAGGAGCTGATGAGATGTGGAAAAAAATAAGGAATGCAACAGTTGAAAACAGACTCGGCATCACATCAAAAGTATCAACAGCAAAACATAATCCCGACTCAAGAGATGAGAGGACTGTAATCTATGTAAATACATCCGACTGGGAGGATAAGGATGATGTTATGCGAATCAGGGAAGTCTTAAATGAACTCGGTGTTGAGCAGCGCATAGGATACAAAAGAAATATCGAGACCTACCAGGGCGAATATTCAGAACACGGCAAAAAAGTAACATACTACAGCGCCTGATAAAATCAGGTTGGGATTACCTCTGGTAATATCAAAAAAATCATTAAAATTCTTTTTTTAAATCAGGTAATTAATAATTCCTGTCCAAAAAAGGCAGTTTTTATTAAAACCGGTTTGTCATAACGGAAGAAATGTTCATGACGAAAAGACGCCATGCACGATTTTGCAAAAAATATAGAAATTCTGCGCATAATCTGGATGCGCAGAGAATAGATTATGCTTTTCTTTCCTTGTTCTTTGGTCTGAGATTGTCTGAACCACACTTGCGGCACTTTGTTGCACGTTTTGCATTTCTTGCATTGCATTTCATGCATATTTTTACGTCAAGGAGCCTTGCTTCTGCCTCTGGAAATCTTGCCATATTTGTATACCCCTGTAAATCTAAATTTCAGTTCTATATACAACGATGTCTGCGGTATTAACATTTTTGGAAAACGGATGATATTAAAAGCACAGGCACAGGTTACATAGGGATTCAAAAGACTTCATTGTCACGGAAAAAGCAGGAAAAGCTGGCGAAATTTCTTTAAAATCCCCCCGGCCTTTGCATTTTTTCCTGCTCTTCCATATGACCGGACACCACACATTTAATGCCCGGCAGATAAGATGAAATTCTTATAAAACCTGAAACCGGATTTTTATGAAAAATCCCCAAAAAGCCATCACAAAAAAGATCTAAAAGGAATTTTCAGGCAGGCATCTCATGAGAACGCAGGCGCGCCTGTTTATTTCCGGTTCTCCAAAAACCAGTCCTTAAAAACAGCAAGCGCACGTGCCCTGTGGGACACTGCTGATTTTTCAGACATCCCAATCTCTGCAAATGTCCTGCCTCCGGTTTCAAATATCGGATCATACCCAAAACCCTCCTGACCTCTCGGGGCCTTTGTTATTTCACCTTCCACCCTGCCCTTAAACACAAAAATTCCTTCAGAATCGGCATACGCAACTGCGGTCTCAAAATATGAATTCCTGTCCTCCTTACCCTCCATAAGTCTGAGGATCCCCTCCATTCCTATGGTGTCAAGAACATATGCGGCATATGCTCCGGGAAAACCGTTCAGCTCCCGGATGTAAAAGCCCGTATCATCCACAATCAGCGGTTTTTTTAGAATTTGAAAAGCAGCCTCCGCTTTTCCCCTCGCAACAATCCCCACATCATCGCTTTTCGTCTCGGGAAGATCTATTTTTATATGACCCACATCTGCAAGGCCTTCAAAAAATGATGCGACCTCTTCTGCCTTATTGACGTTACCTGTGACAACCGTAATTTCCAACTAAACTACCTCTTTCTATTAATCTCGCAGTAATACAGATAAATCTCCCATAAGAATTAAGCAGGGGCCTCTCCCTTCTCATGTTTTACAAGAACTCTCAGGTACAGAGTTCCCCATGCAAAGCCCAGAAGTCCTCCAGATACATTCCCCAGGACAACCCCATACCAGACTCCTACCTCACCCATACCAAGCACAACCCCCATCACATACGCAAATACTGCAATAAATACCAGGTTTCTGAAGATATTTATGATAAAAGATATCATACCACGGCCTGTTCCCTGAAAAACGGATGAAGACATCATTCCTAGAGCTGCAAACGGATAAAACATGCACATCGTCTGAATAAAACCTATAAATGACGGGGCCAGATAAGCACTTTCAGGAGAGTATGTGAACAGAGAAGTTATCTGCGGCGCAAACACCCACGTTACAACGCTTGTAAAGATGCTTATTGCAATTCCTATCTTTACAGAATAATTCAGGACAACCTTTAAGTTTTCAAACTTTCTTGCGCCGAAATTCGCACCGACAACAGATACTGATGAGGTTGCGATTGCAGCAAGGGGAATTATTGCAAACATTACAATACGCCACCCGCCTGTGTAAACCGCAACGGCATCTGTTCCTGCAACATCGACAAGTATCATATTGATTATTACAAGCACAAGCGACATCAGGAAAAACTCAAAACTTGCAGGCATGCCGACAGAGAGGATGGTCTTTATAATTTTTTTATTGTAGGAGAAATTACTGAGCCGAAGAGAAATATACGAGTCCCTTTTAACCAAAAACCAGTATAAAATAAGACATGATACAACCGAGACTGAGGCCAGAGTAGCCCATGCGGCACCGGCAATTCCCCAGTCCAGCCAGTATATCATAACAGGATCCAAAACCATGTTAAGAAGAGCTGAAAGGGCCATTGCATACATCGTCCTCTTCGTATCCCCCTCTGCCCTCAAAACAGCATATCCGATATTTGTAAAGATGAGCAGAGCCGTACCTGCAAATATAATCTGTCCGTAAGTAACTGCCAGATCAGTTGCACTTCCCGCACCCATCGCAATCATAATGGGCTCTAAAAGAAGCATCAGCGGGACTGTCACTACAAGAGAAAGTGCGGTTGTAAAGAGAAAGGAGTGGACTGCGGCATTGTCAGCCCCCGATCTGTTTTTTGCACCAATCAGGCGTGAGATCGCCGAGTTGACTCCGACACCCAGACCGTTTCCAAGACCTATTAAAATCATAAAAACAGGCATTACAAAACCTACCGCTGCAAGCGCCCCTGAACCAAGCCCTGCAACCCATACCGCATCAACAAGGTTATAAATCGAGAACAGAAGCATTGCGACAATCATCGGCCCTGAAAGTTTGATTATCGCTTTTTTTGGCTCTCCCGTTAAAAGAGATACCCCGCGGGTCATAATTCCCCCGATATTTCCATTGCTTTTAAAAATATCTGCTGAATTATCTTTTTCCATCTTAGTTCCCTTTTTTATTTTTATGAAAATTCTGACTGCTTTTCAGAGCTGATCTTTTATTGAAAAATCATATGTAAAGATCTGCATTTTATCTAAAAATGTCTGTATATTCAGTTAAAATTTTGCCACAGAAGATGATATAACTCTTTGAACCTGCAGGGTTTACATCTGTTTCAGACATGAAATCTAAAAAAAACATTAACTAAATGTCAGGTTAAGGATAAAACATGCAGATACGGATGTGTGCAGCCTGAAGGAAAGTCCCTCTCTCTCAAAATTATATGCCGATATTAAAAACGTTCTTGAAAAACAGGACTGTAAAGTTTCCGAACCAAAAGAGATTGCATACGGAATACAGTTTTGGATAAGTCTGAACAAAAAAACAGAGCTTTTCCGGATATATCAAAACAAAAAAGGCGATATAAAATTTGATTTTTCACAGGTGAAAGACAAGGGAAATCTCAAAATACTAAAGGAAATTATCAGCAAAACTGCAGATTTATCATTAACAGAAGAGAAAACAAAAAGAGCAGCGGATAAAAGAGAGCCGGGGAAAAAATCACTCAAAAATGCGACTGATAATTCCATATTAAATACCCTGAAATTTCCGATCATAGGAACAGATGAGTCAGGCAAGGGAGATTATTTCGGGCCTCTTGTCACCGCCGGAATATATGTTGATGAGGAATCAGCCTCATTTTTAAGAAAAATTGGCGTTACCGACAGCAAACTTATGGGTGACAGTCAGATAAAAAAAATTGCCGGAAAAATCCGGGAAAACTGCCCTGATTGTTATTCGATAATAGAGATCTCTCCCGAGAGATACAACCGTCTCTATGAGCAGTTCAGGCAGGAGAACAAAAACTTAAATTCACTTCTTGCATGGGCACATGCAAAGGCAATAGAGGATGTTCTCGCCAAAAAAGACTGTGATAAAGCCATATCTGATCAGTTTGCAGACGAGAGGTACATCCTCGGAAGACTCCAGACGAAGGGAAGAAAGATAAAACTGATTCAGATGCACAGGGCTGAGAGAAACATTGCGGTTGCAGCGGCATCAATTCTTGCAAGAGATACATTTCTTGAAAAGATGGAATCACTGTCAAAGGATGCCGGAATTATTCTGCCGAAAGGTGCATCACCTGCCGTAATCCGGGCAGGAAAGGAGATTGTCAGTAAATTAGGCAGGGATGCACTCTTAAAATATGCAAAAGTTCACTTTAAGACAACGGAAGATATTCTGAAATAACAAAATGAAACAGATGAACAGCACAGACTTCCCTTTGATTTCAGAAAAACCTCTAAAAATTGTCCGGAACATAATCAAAAATAATATTTATAATAATATAACTCTTTTAACAAAAGGTGTTTGAAACAGATGGATGATTTGGGGGTATCCGGAAATCTCGGAACAATTCTTATGATATTTGTTCTGGTGATTGTTGCCGTAACTGTGACCGTAATGGCCACAGGCATTGCAGGAGGGGAAACGGGACTTGAAAAGCCAAAATTCGCAATGTTTGAAGCAGGGACTATTATGGGATATGACCGTTACGCGCCTCACGATTTTGACATTCCGGTGATAAAAATTTCCCAGACGGGCGGTGACAATCTTGATATCAGATATACTGAGGGCACTCACAGCGGACTTGAGGGCACCAAATTTTATCTCTATGATCCGGACGGAAACAGCAAAAAAATAACCCAGTCTGTTACAATGACAGGCGACAGTATGGATGCCGGCGAGGATTTCTATATTTTCTACTATAATATAGGCGAGGGCAGTAACATATGGATTACAAACGATATCAGAAGAATTAACAGCGGCAGCGGCGTCCAGAAATTTTCGCCTTCAGGCACATGGCGTATCCTTGTAGTAGATGATGACAACAGGGGAACCATAATTCTTGACAAAAATCTGGAATTATAATCTTTTTTTTAGCCGGAAATTCAGCTCTTCAAAAATCCTCTGAGAAATTAGCAATCGAAAGATCGATCGGACAGATTTTTTTAACAGGGAAGATATTATAATCAGCTTAAGGTAATCAGAATTCAAAAAAATCCGGCCTATAATTCCCCTTTTTCAAATTCTTCTTTCAATGCATTTATCATGCCTGCATCCAGGTCATCGAAAAGAAGTCCGAACAGTATCCTGTCATAATATCTGCCGTTGTGCTTCCAGTATCCCCTTTGCACACCTTCCCTTTTAAAACCACACTTATCCATTATCTTCCACGAGGCTCTATTTTCCCTGACACAGTCGCCGTTTAACCGGTAGCCCCCTGCAACACAGAATGCATAATATACTAAAAATCTGCATGCCTCTGCACCAAATCCACGCCTCCAGCTGGTATCATCAAGCTGGTAGCCGATAAGGTATGC
Source organism: Methanomicrobium sp. (assembly GCF_055145805.1). Taxonomy (NCBI): domain Archaea; kingdom Methanobacteriati; phylum Methanobacteriota; class Methanomicrobia; order Methanomicrobiales; family Methanomicrobiaceae; genus Methanomicrobium; species Methanomicrobium sp. Next base: position 29,619 of record NZ_JBSREC010000029.1, read on the forward strand.
ACCGTCACTGAAATCCACAGGCAGAAGTGCACACTGCCCAGCAAAACAGCCCGTCTTTTTGTCGCGTATTGTAAACACAGGAGCACGGGGAAGCCTGTTTTCAGAAATATCCTGTTTTATACCTGATATCAGCGGCTCAAAATAGCTTCTCGTAACCTCAGGCTTATTCGGTCCGAAAAAAAGCCATTCACAGACAGATGTCTTCTCGAGCATGCCTGAAACAAAAGGCAGATCCTTATCAGACATATATGAAAAAATAAGTTTTTTTCCTGTAAATTCTGTATTCATACGGCAACAGGTCCTGTAAAATTTTATCTACCTGATGAACCATAATACACACGATAAAAAATTCTCTGAATCTCAGAGATGTGCCTTATCAAAGGCCTTCTGCCGGCAGAAAGGTGCGAAAAGTTATATCTTTTCTTCAGGCCGGCTGATTTTTTTTAAACATAGCCATGCAGCAGGAATATTCTGATTTAAAAAATGTGAAAAAAGTTGTTTTCAGGATTATGCAGGAGGTGCACCCTGAGGCATAGCCCCTGGAGGCATATCGCCTGAAGGCCCAAGTGCAGCCTCAAGCTCCTCAACAGTAATTCCGAGAGTTGCAGCAGCTGTATCCAGATCTACCTGTCCGGACTCATCCATATCCCCAAGGGCGGCTTCAAGCTCCTCAACAGTAACCCCGAGAGTTTCAGCAGCTGCGGTTAAGTCAGGTCCGCCACGAACAGCGCCCCCTGTTTCACCCATACCTTCAGCAGGCATTTCTCCGGGAGGCATCTTTTCAGCTGTAATCTCAGGTTTTTCAATTATGACATCTTCTGTTGTCATAACATCAGAAGTTGATTCTGTCTGTGATGTACATCCGCCAGCAATCAGGCAAAGTACAGTCATTGAAACTGCGAACAATAAAATTATCTTATTTTTACTCTTTTTTTCCATATTATTTCCTCATATTTATTTACAAATTTTTTTCTGAAACACTGCATCCCTTTTTTGGGATAATATCCGTTAATCTGATGAATTCATCAACAGATTCAGATAAACAAAAAGATTCTGATTAGTCACATGCCTCTGAAACCCCGGTTTCGTTTTTGGTTTTTTGTTTCTCTGAGGAATCTTTTGAATAAAATATTTTTATTTCAGCAGCATCACGGAGGAAATCAATCCTCTCCACTTCAATATCCAGAACATTAAGTCCTGTTCTCTCCTTTAGATCCTCAATCATCTCCTCTTTTCTGCCTGCCTTTACAAGCTCTATCTTCTCATACAAAACCTCCTTTTGCATAGGCTCACTTTTAAAGCCCCAGCCGTTTTCAAGAATCCAGATGACAAAGATAAGCATCAGGTTTATGACCAAAATCCTGCTGTACTCGCCTGATTCAAAGAGCACTGAATTGAGGATTGGAAGTGCGACCATCACAAAGAGATATGTCATCTCCCTTATCGGGACAGTCTCTGTTCTGTATCTCAGAATTGAGAAGAGAGCGAATAGTCCGAACCCTGCACCGATAGAGAGTTCTATGCTGGTGAAAAGGCCCATTATGAAATACACTATTGCATTGAATGCAAGAAATGTAAATATGAAATTGTGCCCGCTTTTTTTTGGATAGTAGATGAATCTGACAATTATAAACGCACTGATGAAATTAAGGAAAAAGCCTGCAATCAAAAGCAGAGTGGAATCCGTCAGCACAGCGCCTCACCTCCGGAAATCCGGGAGAGATACATCAGGTTTGGCTTGAAACGGTTGTGCTTCAGGTTTTTATATATGAGCGATACTCCGATGCAGTACTTTGAAAAGCTCCTCTTCCGGACACCATACTTCTGCATTACAGAGAGAGCCTTTGAGTCAGAGGCATTTTTGCCGCTTTTTACTTCGGCGATTACAACCCCCGACAATGAGATTCTCTTATCGAAATTGCTGAATGTCAGGCCAAAGTCAAATGTGATTCTCTCATCATAGTTCTTTGATACAAGAGTAACCCTTGAATATTCTGTTGTCAGAACCGGATGAAAATCATGATAGTCATACGGAAAGTTGGATTTCAAAAACAGGTCCTGATCTTCTTCCGGGAGTATTCCGGATTCACCGGTCTCAATACGCCTCTTTATCGTAACCCCGGTATTTTTCTTCTCCTTAATCTCCACATAGCTTTCGCCTGAAGAGAGATAACGGCGGGTTCTCAGCTTGTAACGGTTCAGTTTTCCGCTGTGGTGCTGATGATAGGTTATGAAGGAATTGTCATCATAATAGACAGTTTCATAACCGCTTAATGTGCAGCCGTCAACATCAAGGATTCTGTAATCTCCTGACAGTGCAGAGATTATCTCCATGCATTCCTCAAAGTTCATCAGGTATTTTGACTCACGTCTGCTCATGAGATTGGCGTCAGATTTTTTCAGTTCATCCAGGGTTATTATTTCATAATTTTTTGTTCCGGACAGAATTTTATCTGTTATATTGTTATCCTCATCCGGATTATTCCCTGATATTGCTTTCATATTTTAATCTCCATATTTTCGGTTTTTTCGTTATTGTTCGGAGATAAACTCCATAACCGCATCATAGCGGCTGTATGTATGTTCGATGAGCTCACTTAGTGAGGCATCAAACTCTGCCGCGTTCTTCAGATTGGTATACCCTTCTGTTTCTCCCTCTGCACCGGTGACATAGGGGCTGATGAGATCATAATTAAACTGGTATTTTTCTTCCATTGCTTCCGGTTCAAAGACGGTTTTTACGACTTCCTCAATGTCATCCAGATACATTGCATGATACACGGGGTCGTCCATCAGGTAGCGGATAAGCGGCCAGGAATCGTCAGCCTCATCCAGACTCAGCGAGAGCGTTGTTCCCTTCCCTCCGCCTCCGTTCTGCATCATCATATCTTCATTCCCTGTGGCTTCCAGTGGCGGGGCCATCTGCTGGCCGCCCATGGTTCTGCCTCCTCCTGCGGGAGGCATAGTGTCCTCACCCTCAACCCATTCATGCGTCTGCATCTCTCCTCCGAAATCCGGGATGCCGGCGTTTGTTATCTGCACGTCATCTGGCTGCCCCATTTGTCCGCCTGCGGCATCTGCATTCTTTCCTGCGGAAATTGCCTCGTTGTTGTCCCAGGGAATAAAGGTAATCGTCCCGTCCGATGGATCGGTGTAGAGATAGTAATTCTTGCTAGCAATTCCATAGGAGTCCCAGTTCTGGATAACCGTATTAACAGCAAGCCACCTGATGAATCCTTCAGCATTGAATACCTCTTCAAGGTTTTCTCTCCATTCTTCGGGGTCTGTTGTCCGTGTATCGTCATTGAGAATGGTATACAATGCTTCCACATCGCTCCAGTCCTCCTCATCTTCGTTCGTCTTCTTTTCAAAGTATTCAGTGCCAAATGTGCCTTCTGCAAACGTTGCTCCTGTTCCCTCGGGCTTGTACACATTTCCTGAATCGTCAGTAAAAGCAGTCTCAATCAGGGTGTCTTCAACACTCTCGATCATGGTGTACATGCCAAAGTATACCGGCCCTTCTCCATAATCGACATACACACGGTAAAACGCTGTATCGGGAGCAGCAACTCCTGCATCACTGAATATTTCCGGGGCAATCTTATCCCTCATCAGTGAGCTGTCACCAAATCCGCTCTTCAGGTTCAGTTCGTCAAATCCATAGAACCGCTGATTTTTAATCTCCGGATTTTCATCCTCGAATTTATCAAAATTCAGTTTCAGTGAGAGCTTATACGAGCCGCTCGTCCACGTATTTCCAAGGGTTGACTGCCCCTTGAACCGTATACCGACATCAGTCCATTCTTTATCGTCAAAGGTGATGTCTGCCGGAACGGTGACCGGATCAAAATCAAAGCTTTCTTCCCGGTTTCCTCCGCCTCCACCTCCCATTGCTTTGGTCCGGGCAGTGGAAGATCCGCCGAATTCTCCGAATTCTGCTGTCATGTCATCAAGCATAATCTGCCAGTTTTCCGGCGATACGGTAATTGTGATCTCATTTACCTCATCGTCAGGAAATACGGTTGAGTAATCCGGATCTGCATTGCTGCCATGCGAAAAATCATCTTTATCCCAGGAAACTTCTGTGGTCGTGGTTGTTTTTTCATTCCCGTTTTGGGCCTCAGTACAGCCACAGCTAAAGATAACCGCTGCAGTTAAGGCAACCGTCAGAAAAATTAAAAAAAATATTTTTTTATATGGACGGATATCTGTTTCCGACCTGTCTTTTCCCAAAATATCCTGCTTTTTGTCATCATCTCTTAACACAATGTATAGTAATCTTTACATTATGTTATATATATGATATATATGGTCGTGGTTAAACAAAAGTAAAATTTTAAATGATAAAACCCTTTTAAAAATTAAAAAAATCCCCTGATTAATCAGGAATAACAGTAATAATACTCAGATTCATATTTATTTAATGCAGGATGTTCAGTGAAGATAACGGCCCCTCTGTTTTATCTCAGAGACACGCTCCAGAATTTCGTCAGCCTCCCTGAAAACCGACCTGTAACCTTTTGAAAAAGCTTCATTTAAATTTTCACATTTGGGTGCCGTACTCTCAAGAGTCTGGAAGAATACATGAACATCAACACCCCCGTGACTCTGTCTCGGATGATATATATGAAAACCCGAAATCAATGAGATAAACACCTTTTAAGCCACTATCATCGACTATCATATTTGAGGTAGTGAGATCACCATTGATTATCCCGCCGTTGTGAAGTCTGCCAACCTCAATTCCCGCATTGCAGACATTCTCCTCTGTCAGAAATTCTCTCAAAGATAATCTCTAAAAATCCAAAGGTTTTCTATTGAATCCGGATTTTATAATAATCAATTACTTTTTTTTAAAAAAATCAGAATAGTTAAACAATAAATATAAATTAAAAAGGTTTTTTTATGTAAATGTTTAAAGAAAGTATTACTAAATTTTACAAAGATATAATTTTTTACAAGGAGTTTGAGAATGAACACATATAAAAAAAGGATGATAATAAGAATTTTCCCGGCATTAATGCTGATTTCAGCATTATTGCTTGTACCTGTCATGGGTGCACCCATGATTGACAGGGATGTTTCACTTTCAGATAAAACTGCTACAATCAAATTCACCGTTAGTGCAGACGAACCTTTCGCTGTCGGAATTGTAGAGACCATACCTGCGGGATGGACTTTTGCAGATAATGACAATCAGGTATCTTCCTCAAAAAATTTTGAAACTGACCGTACAGGCAATAAAATTGCATTTTATCTTTCAGATGAAAAATCGGCATCATATGAATTAACCGGAGAAGGAGATGGAAAAACAGGATTTAAAACAGAATGGGTTAATCTCCTGACACTTTCTCCGGACATTGAAGAAGGAAAAGAGAGATGGATGACACTTGGAGATGATTCTGCTTCGGAAAATATTAATGATGATTTAGATTTTGAGACAAAGAAAAGCCCGGGATTTGGAATTTTGGCGGTTATTATTGCCTTCATAACAACAGGGGCGATAATGATTACGGCAAAGAGAAAGGAGGCATAGAATATGAACATTTCAAATAAAATAATAATTACCACATTTTTTTTGGTCTCATTTATATTTTCAACAGTAATTGCGGCAGACACTCTCCCTCTCGGAGCAGACGTAGAGATTACGGAGACAATGGTATCAAATGCAGTATGCAATTACATGCTTGAAAAAGGTGACCTGACTCTTGATGAGGTCTCGGATGCAGCATATGTTTACACAGTCTGGGATGGAAAACCACACACTGTAACTGACATGGATGGAAGAACTATGACGTTTTACCGGCCGATTGAGAGAATAATAACCACAAATCCGGATAATTCACGCCTGGTAATCACTTACGGCGATGGTTCCCTTCTTGTTGGATCAGATGAGTGCACAGTAGGATCAGGATGTGTATGCCCTATGACCACAGGAAATGAGATTTACTGTGAGGAATGCTGGGACAGCTGCACAGAAGGCGGACTTAACAATCTGCCACAGACTAGCACAAGATATGAGGTCAATTATGAGTATATGGCATCCTTAAGGCCGGACATCATCTTTGAAGCTGAATTCTGGAAAGACCGTGCTGATGACATGGCCGAAAAGGCAGGCGCACCGGTCTTTGTTTCCGGATGCGACTTTGAATACAGCACAATGAAAAACCACTTTGTATCAGTAGGAGAGGTTCTCTCAAAGGAGAAAGAGGCAGATGAACTTGTCTCCTTAATGGATGAAAAAATTGAGATGATAACATCCATAACAGACAATATTCCTGAAGATGAAAGGCTGACTGTTTATTTCGCTCCAAGAGGCGCAAAGAAGGGATTTTATGACGCAAAAGAGGGCAGGGACTTTACAAGAACAGTGAATACCTATGATGCCCTGACTATGGCAGGCGGAATTAATGTTGCAGAGGAATGTGCAGACGGCGATGTAAATGTGGCAATTGAACAGATAATCGCCTGGAATCCTGATGTTGTCCTTGTTGCATGTTCTGACCCTGAAGATGTGGGCCTTCAGTTCATCCTTGACGCTCCTGAACTTCAGTCAATTAAAGCCGTCAAAGAAGGGAAGGTCTATAATGTCTTTTATCCAAACTGCCGTGGCCGTCCGACTGACATTAATCTCATCAACCTGATCTATATCGCAAAGATACTCTATCCTGACAAATTCGCAGACATAGATATGGAAGCCGAAGGTAATGAAATTAAAAAAGCATTCCTTGGAGTTGACGGGGTTTATACCGCATACTCTGAATATCTCAAATTCCCGGTGGAGCAGAAAATATGATGGGCATAGTTGACCACAACCGGATATGGAAAATATTCAGAAAAAAGAATACAAATCCTTCTTTTAACTGGGATAACAGAGCAGAATCATTTAATAAAGTGGTCTTAGGAACATCAGCTGAAGTTGAAAAAAATGTCCGGCTGCTTGGTCTTTTGCCAACAGATACCGTTTTAGACATGGGAGCAGGAACAGGAAGATATGCAGTACCACTTGCACAAAATTCCGCTCATTTAACTGCACTTGAGCCTTCAAAGGGAATGCTTGCCTATCTTGAAGAAAATATGAAAAAAGCAGGCATTACAAATTATTCCACAGTAAACAAAAAAATAGAGGATATTGAAATCGGCATTGACATTCCTGTGCATGACGTTGTATTTGCGTCAAATTCACTTGGATTTGACGATCTAAGAGCAGGACTTGAAAAACTGGACTCGGCAGCGAAGAGAATTGTTAATATTCTCTGGTTTGCCGGGCCTGCCCGCCATATGCCCGATCCTGAACTGATGAAAAGACTCGGGACTGATATTTCTGATATTGCATCGCCGGACTACAACACTATTACAAATGTGCTTCACCAGATGGGTATCTATGCAAATGTCTCTGTTGAAAAAACAAACAGAAACCAGAATTATGATTCAACTAATGAAGCGGCGGATTTCTGGATAGAGAGAGGAAACTACACAGAGGATATGCAGGATACAATCAGGGAATACATGAAAGAGACCCTGATACCGGATGAAAATGGCAGATTCCAATCACAAAGAACCAATTACTCCGCAAGGATCTGGTGGGAAAAGGAGGTTTTCCATTAATGGATCCGGAATACGAACCGGTATCCGAACATGCAAAAAAACACAGATTAGAGCGCAATAAAAAGCTGGAGGAGGTTCAAAAAGAGCATAAAAGGCTTAGAGGAAAAAAGATGACATTCCTGGCCGGAATTTTAGGTGCGATATTTATTGCTATTGGATTCATAGTTACTCTCGGGCCGCTGGACATCTCATTTTTTCAGGTTTATGAGACACTCTTTGCAAAATTCACACCGTCATTTTTCTATATGGACGAAGTATATGAACAGGTCGTATGGAATATCCGGTTCCCAAGAATAATAGGTGGAATATTTGCCGGATTCGGATTTGGAATATGCGGATGTGTAATGCAGGCTGTGCTTAAAAATCCACTTGCAAGCCCTTTTACACTGGGAATATCAGCAGGAGCACATTTTGGAGTTGCTCTGGCTGCAGTTTTTGGCGTTGCCTTAATTGGCGGGGCTTATCTCCTGATTGCCAATGCATTCTTTTTTGCAATGATTTGTTCTCTTTTTATTGTTGCCCTTGCCGCCCTTAAGGGCGCCACATCAGAGACCCTCATTCTTGCCGGAATTGCTGTGAATTACCTGTTTTCAGGACTTTCACAGCTCATGGCTTATTTTGCAAACGATGAACAGCTCCGTCTTATGACAACATGGGGTATGGGAGATCTGTCTGCATTTTCATGGAACAAGTTTCTGCTTTTTTTTGTGATTTTCGCAATATGCACTCCGCTTCTGATGTTAAAAGCACAGGATCTAAATCTTATGACAATAGGGGATGATTCAGCAAAAAGTCTTGGAGTTGATGCAGACCGGGTCAGGATGTTTACGATGCTTATATCCTCATTCCTTGTTGCAACAATCGTATGCTTTACAGGAACAATAGGCTTTATAGGGCTTGTTGCACCCCATATGGCAAGAATGGTAATCGGAGCTGATCACAGAATCTTAATTCCGGCATCAGGTATTCTCGGAGCCATGCTTCTAATTGCCGCAGATGCAGTTGCAATGAACATAATCGGCCCGGTTATAATCCCGACAGGAATTATGACTTCACTGCTTGGTGTACCGTTCTTCCTGTACCTGATACTTAAAGGAAAGAAAAAGGAGTTCTGGCAATGAAAATCAAACTTTCTGTAAGGGATCTTGAATTTGCGTACGATTCAGTGCCTGTTCTTTCAGGGATGGAAATGAATATCAGAGAAGGCTCAATGGTTTCAGTACTCGGGCCAAACGGATGCGGCAAATCGACATTTCTCAAATGCATAAACAGGATACTTAATCCCCAAAATGGATCTATTGAAGTTAACGGAAAGTCAACAGGGAATATTTCAAGGCGTGAACTTGCAAAGCAGATGTCCTATGTGCCACAGTCTTCAGTAAGGGTGTTTCCACATACCGTTTTTGATGTTATTTTAATGGGCAGAAGGCCGCATCTCGGATGGACAAGTTCAGGCGGGGATGAGGAAAGAGTCTGGGATGTAATAGATCTTCTCGGGCTTGAGGATATTGCCCTGTCGTCTTTCAATGCACTTTCCGGAGGACAGCAGCAAAAAGCACTCATTGGAAGAGCCCTTGTCCAGGAGACCGGGCTTATGCTCCTTGACGAACCAACCTCAAATCTCGACCTCTGGCATCAGATGGATGTAATGAGGATTGTTGAGGAACTCGTAAGCCAGGGTAAAATTACAGCAATGATGGCAGTTCATGATCTTAACATGGCGGCGAAGTATTCTCATGAGATTATAATGATGAAAAAGGGACAGATTATCGCCACAGGAACCCCCAGAGAAGTTTTAACCCGGGAAAATATTGCATTTGTATATGGTGTCGAAGCAGAGATCAGGGACTTGAATGATGGCAACACCCCGCTTGTTGTTCCATTAAGCCAGATTAAAAGCGACTGCTGCATGCCGGTTCCTCCTGATAAAATACCGTTTAAGACATCAGTATAAGAAACATTTAAAAACGGCATAATTAGCAATCAGCTTTGCTAAGGGATAATTCCTAATGGATATATAAAATTACGGGATGAAAAAATCCACATCTTTTTTTAGAGTTTAAATAATAAACTGCCTCACACGTGAACTTAAAAATGGTCTTTTTTTCTTTTATCAGTGAAGATAACGGCCCCTCTGTTTTATCTCAGAGACACGCTCCAAAACCTCGTCTGCATCCTTAAATGCCGCCCTGTAGCCCTCTGAAAACTTAAACACCAGATTATCGTGACCAGGTGCCGTACTCTCAAGAGTCTGCAAGAAAACATGCACATCAACACCGCGCGACTCTGTCTCTGACGAGATGTAAGATAAGCCAAAATCAATGAGATAACACCTGCCCGGTTCACCACCCCCCACAATAATATTTGAGGTTGTAAGATCCCCGTGGATTATTCCTCCCGTGTGAAGTCTTCCCACAGCAATGCCTGCATTGAGCACATTCTCTTCTGTCAGGACAAGTTTAAGCATGTCGCCTGAGACATTTTCCATAACAATTGAGTCTGCCGTCACATCCCTGATAACAGGTGTTAAAACACCGCTTCTTCGTGCAAGCGATATCAGGCGGGCTTCTGCACGTGTCCTCTCCGCAATAAGCCGTCTGTCAAGTGCAGAATTTCTGTAACACTTTGAAAGTCGCTTTTTGAGGATATTTTTGCCGCAGACAGTCACAACAGCCTCGGCACCCCTTGCAGAGCCGTTTTCTATGAGATTTGCCTTCCCATAGGAGACATCTCCTGTATCTTTGCGCCAGAAAACCTCAACATCATCAGAACGGTACGAAGGATTTACACCTGATTCAGAAACAGGAATCGTCTGCCCTGCCTCAAGCATTATCTTTCCCGTGTATGCTATCATCGCACCGTTATCACCGATGTATTTTTTCTCCGGGACAAAGAACTCACAGCCCCTCTCCTCACACATGGATTTGAGCATCTCTGAAAGGCGGGAATTTGCTCCGACTCCGCCGACTAAAAGCACCTCATCCTTTCCTGAATGTGCAAGTGCTCTTTCTGTCACCTCAACACACATTGCAAAGGCAGTCTCCTGAAATCCTGCACATGTATCCTCCAGAGACGCCTTTGAGTCCTTCGCAGCCGACATCAGGCCGGAAAATGCAAGGTCCATACCCTTTACAGTATAGGGAAGATCAACAGGAGTCCCTTCTTTTGCATATTTTTCGACAAGCGGACCTCCCGGGTGGGGAAGTCCTTTGCTTCTTGCAAACTTGTCAAGTGCATTTCCAAGCCCTATATCGAGGGTTTCGCCAAATATCCGGTATCTTGATTTTAAAAATCCCAGAACCTGCGTATTCGCACCGCTCGCATAAAGAACTACAGGGTCATCACAGCCGCATTCATGCCTCCCTATCTCGACATGTGCCACACAGTGGTTAACACCAATTAAGGGAACATCAAGTGCCACTGCAAGCGAGCGTGCAGCGGTTGCAACAGTCCTCAGGCACGGGCCAAGGCCGGGACCTCTTGAAAAAGCGATGCCTGAAATTTTGTCCTGATCAACGCCCAAAAGAGCCTTTGAAACAACATCCTTTAGAACAGTCGCATGATGCTGCGCCGCCTCCCGCGGATGAATACCTCCGTTCGGCGGACTATAAGGATTAGAATACAGAGAAATTAATTTCTCTCCAAAAACAGCGGCACTGAGGTTCCATGCTGTCCCCTCAATACCCAGTATGTGCCCATCACCAGGCATTGTCATTTATTTGTTAAATTCTGTATATCCGCATTTACCGCATGCAACACGATCGCTGTGCTGTGCCATAAATACACCGGGGCCGCAGCGCGGGCAGTGTCTGCGCTGTGCAACAGCCTTGTCGTCCTCGATCTTATACATTGAGGAACGCTTTACGGCATTACTTTTTGCCGGTTGTTTAGCTGCCATAATGTTCAGGCCTCCGCCTCTTCTTCAGGTTTCTCTTCCTTGTTGCAGCGTTTGACAATGTAGTCAAGTTCTGTTGCCTTTAGTTCTTCCTCGCTCTCGTAAAAGCGTGCCTGACCTACAATTTCCTGCTTTCCAAACTCTCCTGCAAGTGAATCCACCACACAATTTTTTGGATTTACATTGCGAAGTGCGCAGAGTTTGCCCATCATTTCTTTCCTTGAAGGTGTTGCGCCTTCATATGTAAGGACAAAATCAAGCTCTGTGCGGTTAAGAAGCTTATTTTCCTCGTCTCTGGTAAATTCGAAGTCCATCGATATCCCTCAAATATTGTCTACAAATTTATTTAAAACCAATAGCCGTAATTAAGAAAAAAGACAGGTATTTTTTTAGATCATACCTTTACAAAAAGGGAGAAAAGCTCTTGTGCACGTTTTTTTGACGCAGAATCCACAATTCTTACAACAACCCCTTCCCCGGGCTGACCGTAAAGAACTGCGCTTTTCAAAGGAAGCATCATAACAAGAGGAATTACCGCCAAATCCTCTTCTCCGTCGACATGCACAAGTGCCGGAGGGTTATCCACTCCTGCCCTGAGCGCAGAGATGAGTTCTTCGGTTATGTACCCCGCAGGATTTTTCACCTCAATTCTTTTTACAGGCAGAAGAGGTGTACAGAGGCAGGGTTCACGCATGGTATTGCCGTCTATCACAGAAATATCAGGCACAATGCCTTTTCTTCTGAGGTTTCTTGTAACAACATCCCCTACTGCATAGACAGGTGCATCACCCAGATACTCCAGAGCCTTAACTATATCAGGAAAAAGGGCCCCAAAGGGCTCCTTAAATTTATCTCTCTCAGTTTCCGGCAGAAACCACATTTTCAGCGTACTTTTAAGGCATATTTTCCGGGCATCTCGATCTTCATCTTCTCTGCAATCATCGAATTTTTTGGATCAACAATATACAGATAACCTGCCCAGTCTTCGCTTAAATTTGAACTTCCGCATGTGACACAGGACTCGCCTTCAACAACGTGATGACAGTTGCGGCAGACCCGTACCTGCTTCTTACTCTTTGGCGCCATCTGCCTTTGCTGCCTCAAGCTCTTCTTCAATCCAGTTCTCAGTTCCAAGACCTGCCTGACGCATGGTAAGACCAATCTTACTCTCACGCGGATCACGCTCAGAAAGACTCAGAGATACAACACGGGCACGTACGCCGTCGCCCACTGCAATCTGGCGCTTTGTTTCCTGACAGATCAGTCTTCCGTTCTTCTCATCGTAGTTGATGTATTCGTCTGAGATCTGACTTACATGAAGCATTGCATCAATTGGTCCGAGAGATACAAATGCTCCGAAACTTGTGGTCTCAACAACCTCTCCCTCAACTATCTCCTGCATCGCAAGACGCAGTACAACAGCATTAAACTCGACATAGTAATAGACTGCGCCGTCACTCGGTATGATGTCGCCTTCCCCTATATCGTAAATCTCGGTTACTGCTATGAAAATTCCGATTTCCTTGTCAATAGTGCCTTCAAGCTGTTTCTGAAGTTCGTCAAGAACAACAACCTTTAAGTCTTCTCCAAGACGGACAGGCGGAACACGCACCTTGTCCTGAAGTTTTATCTTATAATACATGTCTTAATTCTCCTTTTTCTGCCCGGATATTAGCCTCTTAAAATCTCAAGAGTCTTCTGATTTCTTAATACTATTACATCAATATGAAAGTCAAGAAGCTTATTTCTAAGCCCCCGGTCATTTGTCATGACAGTGCAGCCGTTCTCATCTGCATATTTCAATATCATGTCATCGACAGGAATACTGTTGTCAGGATTTTTTAAAACCTTACACCGCCGGGAAAGCGACAGACCAACCCGTGCGGCGGAGGCGTCACGTCCCCTGCCAAGTGATATCCCTTCAAGTTCTGACACCACACCTTCGAGGGTTACAGGCTCAAAAGAGCCTATGAGAGCCTCGGTTCCGGAAAATACATCCACATTGAACTGTCCCGGAATCATCAGTGCATTGGCATCAAAAAGGACTTTCACTCTACCAGTGTTCCCATACCGATAAGACGCCAGCGTCCGCCAACCTGCCTGCTGATTGCAATACGTGAGCCTACGGCCACACATACAGGTCTCTTCAGTACAACTTCAACGACGTCTTTTTTTGTGTTGACAACGACACCGACCGTCACTGCTGTTCCGACAGAGAGCATCAGAGGCTCTTTATGTCTCAGGGGCTCGATTAGCGCATCATCTGTTGCACCGACAACCCTCTCCATTAAGGAAACCTTAAATGACAGATTGTTCCAGACAGGCGGAAGCTTTCCCACATGTCCGGCAACCTGGCCTGAAAGCGCATCGCTTTTTGTAATTGCCGGATCCAGTTTTGTCCCGATCCCAAGAAGACCACCCGGTGTTGCCTCTGCAACTTTTTTGTTGCCTGCGTTTATTGTTGTAATCTTTGTTGTTATAGGCTCCCAGTGAATCTGGTTTTCAGCCTCAACCTTTCTTCCGGGCCTTATCTCTATATCGTCACCCTCTTTTAGAATACCCTGGGTTAAAGAACCGCCGATGACACCGCCGTTTACATCACGCCAGCTGCATCCCGGTTTGTTTATGTCAAAAGAACGTGCCACAAGCATAAGGGGATCATCGTTTGGATCACGTTTCGGAGCAGGAATGTATTCGTCAATGGCCTTTAACAAAACCCCGATATTGATGCCTTTTTGTGCGGAAACAGGGATCACAGGTGCATTTTCCGCAATAGTTCCCTTAACGAACTTTTTAATCTGTTTATAGTGAGCAAGTGCCTGTTCCTGTGAGACGACATCTATCTTGTTCTGGACGATTATTATATTTTTAATTCCCACAAGCTCAAGAGCCATCAGGTGCTCTTTTGTCTGTGGCTGCGGGCATATCTCATTCGCTGCAATAACCAGCATAGCGCCGTCCATTAAAGCTGATCCGGAAAGCATTGTAGCCATAAGGGTCTCGTGACCCGGCGCGTCAACAAACGAAAATGTTCTGTATGCTTCGCCCTTCCCACCGCATACAGGGCATTCCTCAGACGTCGAATATGATTCAGAGCCTTCACATTTCGGGCATTTGTATATTGTTGCATCAGCATACCCAAGGCGGATGGATATACCACGTTTTATCTCTTCACTGTGCCTGTCTGCCCACTGACCTGTAATTCCTGAAACCAGTGTGGTCTTTCCGTGATCCACATGGCCCACAAGACCAATATTCACATCAGGGATAAATTCGCTACTCACTACTTCTCAAACCTCCTTATTGATATATATCATCAATTCATGCACCTGCTCTGCGATAATTAAAACCCAGAAAAACATTACAGAATTGTGAGTGATCTTTGTACATATTTATATTGTAAATTCAATAAACTTTGGTATAAAAATACAAAAAAAATATTTGAATTATCTGTTCCTGTATGAACCCGCACTTCTGTTTCTTAAACCAAAAATACCATATTTTAGCACAATTAGTAAGAAACAATTATAATAAAGCACACAAAAAGTAAAATCATATATAAGTATGAATAATCAGAAAGGAAATTTCTGCTTATTTGTGACAAAAACGTGATTATTATGGTACATGAATCAGACCTTTCAAGAATAGGAATATCACTTCCAAAAAATCTTCTGGACAAATTTGATGAAATTCTAAATTGCCGCGGATATTCATCGCGTTCTGAAGGAATCCGCGATGCAATACGGAGTTATATCACATACTACCAGTGGATGTCCGATGTGCAGGGGGAAAGACAGGGAGTAATTACAATGGTGTACGATCATGAACACCGTGGGCTTCTGCAGACACTCACCGAAATTCAGCACGAACACATCCATATTATCCAGTCCTCCCTTCACTCACATGTAAACCATGAAAAATGCCTTGAGGTCATACTTGTACGCGGCGATGCAGGGGAAATTAAAAAGATTGCAGAGACACTAATGGCACAAAAAGGCGTGGATTCGGTAAAGCTCACAACAATACCGGTAGAAGAGCACCAGCACTGAATTTAAAACTGCAATAAAAAAAATGTTTTAATCTTTTAAAATTTTTATTTTTATCCTTTTTTCCGGGTTTAATTTATCCTGCACCGACACCTGTCACATCATCAAATGCAGACGCAATATCCTCAGAGTTCAGATCCTCAGGCCTTCTGAGTCTGTCGAGATCAGCACTTTCACTGCGTTCTTTTTTCACAGTCACTGATTTGGCGGGAATGAGCGTATCAGTCCTGTATTTAAGCCCTGTGGAGTCAAGCTTTGCGAAATTAAATCCGTCTGATATATCAATTTCCACAACCTTTCCGGTTGTTCCTGTACGCGGGTACCTTACGATATCGCCCACAGATATTTCCTCATCCGGCATACAGGATAGGTTTGTGTGCGTCTAAAATATAAACATTGGGAGTCTAAAAATTTCTACAATGACGGTTATCCCGATAAACAGAGTGAAAAAAGAATATTTCAACGGGACACACAGGGCAGAGAAGCCGGAAAATACCCTCAAAAGAATAAAGGCGCTTATGAGTGAGATCGGTGTTTTAGAGAGTACAGACATCACAGATCTTGACCGGTTAAATATTCCTGTATTCTCCGCAATAAGGCCAAATGCGGCATGGGGCGGAACAAAAGTGCACGCGGGAAAGGGACTCACCCCGGCTGATGCCGAGGTTTCTGCGATGATGGAGGCAATAGAGCGTTTTAGTGCAGAATACCGCGGCGAGAGAATGGAGTTTTCAAGTTATGAGCAGCTCGGACTTACAAAGGCACTGGATCCAAAAGATCTCATCCTGCCGCGTGAGCCTGAGATGGGAGAAGAGATGCACTGGATCCCTGCATGGGATATTTTAAACGAATGCGAAATTTTTATCCCCGCAAACGCTGTGTTTCATCCTTATGATCCTGTCGGAATGGCACAGCAGTTGTTCAGAAGTGATACAAACGGCCTTGCATCAGGAAATGTAATGGAAGAGGCAGTTCTTCACGCCATATATGAAGTAATAGAAAGAGACGCCCTGAGCTGTGCGGAAAAAAACCGTTTACTTGGAAAAAAGCTCATAATTGACAAAAAAGGGCCGCTTTTGGATCTCATACAGACATTTGAGGATAACGGAATAAAAATTCATCTCTGGTACCTGAACGGAAAAACCGGTGTTCACACTGTTGCAGCAGCAGGAGACGATACAGTTGCAAAAGACCCGGGACTTCTTGTAACCGGTTCGGGCACTCATTTAAATCCTGAAATTGCAGCATTCAGAGCCTTAACTGAAGTTGCACAGAGCAGGGGAAGCTACATTAAAGGGGACCGTGAAAATGAGAACCGCAGGGCAATTTTAGAAAAAGCAGGATACGAGAGGCTTAAAAAGATCAACAGGATGTGGTTTTCAGATAAAGGAGATGAAATATCCATATCAGAAATCCCAGATAGAAGCACAGATTACATTGATGACGATATCAGAACAGTGTTAAAAGAGCTAAAAGAGCATACAGAACATGTTTTCGTCTGCGATCTCTCAAAGACAGAAATTCCTGTTGTAAGGGTTGTGATTCCCGGATTTGAAATTTCTTATGTGAATCCTGCACGTAAAAAAACACAGAACAAACAGATGTTCTGATAAATATTCAATAAATAATTTTTTTTCAAAACCAGACAAAATATCAAAAATTAAAAATTGAAATAAATATTGAAATTTAAAAAAAATAAGATTTTTTCCTTAATTTATGTAAAGGCCGTTTAATACCGCATCTTCACTGACAGAGAATGTCTTATCAGTACCTTCGATAATATATTCCCCGGAAACTTTTGTTCCGTAGTTGTCACCTGTTGTGGAGTAAGGAACAACAAACTCACCGTCAGTACTTCTCTGTCTGTATGCAAATTCCCTTCCCTGATCTGTTGTCAGCTGAAGGCTTATTATTCCCTCACCCTTAATTATCGCTCCGGGAACATATTCAAAGGTCTTTACATAACGCAGATCAGAACCGTCACCTGCAACATTTGTCGGCGATTCATGGATTATTCGGTAATGCTGAAGTGCAGGAACCTCTGAGAGAGGAGATAACAGATCCACATTTAATAAAACCGCACCTGTGCCTGCCTTTGCGTTTGCATTGAATGCATCCGCTTTTTGTTTTGCATCATCATATGAAAGAGGATCAGCCGCTGCAATTATCGGCAAAGGTGAGCCGTATTGTGCGCCGTCCACATACTCAATGTAATAAACCATGTCAGGTTCTGTCATTGAACCGTCGAAATTGTGCAGTTTCGAGATCATTGTCTGGTAATAATTCTCATTATTGAGCCTTGTAGAACTAATGCTTCCGTCCTGTGCCATCTGGGCAAGATCTTTCTGATATGGTGTCTGCATAAGAGAAGGATTATACCAGGTTGTCATTGCCCAGAATTTGAGTGAATCCATCTCAACATCTGTTATAACATAACGTGTATTGAGCTTGTCAAGAATTTTGTTAGAATCAGACTCATCCTGCTGGATAAAGAATGCCGCGGAATCTCCTACCCCCTCCTGGAAAGGATTTGCATTCGGAGGTCTTTTTGCAATGAATGTTATCCAGTGACCATAATCCCACCAGGTCATAACACCATATGACTCGGAAGGATTTTCATATGTATCAGGATCATAGGCCATAAAATAGTCTATTCCGGTATCCGGAGTGTTTTCACCCATCCATTCAAGAGATTCCTGCCAGTCAGGCGTCATCCCGGCATTCTTAAGACCATTCGCTGTTGCAAGATCAAGTGTTACTGATGAATAGAAAAATAAAACTGCAAGAATAATTCCCAGTACTGCTACCAGAACGTTTACACCATATACTTTTGGTTTTTTAGGCGTGGATGGTTTTTTATGTGATTTTTTCTTTGATTTTGAGGTTTTTTCCTCATTCTCTGATAAAGCCGGAGATTCTGACTTTAAATCCACCCCGATCAAAAGCAGGAGATCTTTTAATCCATATTCTACTGCCCAGGCAACAAAGACAGCTGATAAAATGGCTACATTTACCGCAAGGTAATATTCGTATCTTATCTGAACTGTCGTTGAATAAAGTGCAACTGCCGACCAGACAACTATGAAAAGATAAGTCTGGCGTGACTCTTTTATAAATTTGTAAGCAGCCACTACAAAACCAGGTATAAGCATTAAAATACCAAAGTTAAACGCCTGCCACGCAGATGCCAGTTCCCAGTGTTTTGCCTCCTGAATAGTCAGAAGTGTTGTTGTATATCCGAAGAAAGAAAAGAGGCCTGATATAAAAAAAGAGAAGAACTCAGGTAAAAAATACACCATAAAGAGAATTCCCACAATAATGAGGCCAAATAATGCTCCAATGTAATATGAAAACGACTTATCCTTCAATCCCTTTTCAAGTCCATAAAGTGCAAGTGTTGCAAAAATTATTGCAAGATATGCAAAGATATGGCCAAGTGAATATACTACCATAGTCATGCCTTCGTGGCGTATCCCTATTAAAAAAACTCCGATGATTGCAACTAAAAATGTGACGACATTTAATAGGACAAGATATTCAGTTGAATTTCCTTTCAGCCTGTCCCATATGAACTGAATACCCGTATAAACCGCTGCAATAAAGGCGAAGAGAACCATTGTCGGCATCACATAAAGTCCAAGAACATATGCCACTCCTGAGAAAACCGCAATAAGTGCAGGTATCTTCAGTGTATCAGCTGATTTGAAATCAACAGGATTTTCCCTTGTATATGAGATGTAATACAAGTATGCAAAACAGAAGAGTGCGCTGAACAGAACCTCGGCAATATGGTGATCGACAAATCCAAACATCGACCTGTACACATACTGTCCGGAGACAACAGCCATAAAAAGGGCTGCAATAACGCCGGTCTTCCAACCTGCGACCTTCTCACCGATAAGATACATCAAAGGCACCATTGCTGTCGCCATTAAAGGCGGAAGCCATGATGAAACATACATTATCTCTGTCCTGGTTGCAGCTCCTGTAATAATACACATAATCGCCGCAAGCATAGGATACAGAGGGCCCCAGAAATTTTGTGTTCCGATAGGATAGCGTGTCATAGGGTCAAACCACGGATACTGAAGTGAGTTTGATACCATGACCTCAATCTGCCTGAGATTGTACCAGGGATCATTTCCAAGAAGATTGACACCGGCATCCGTCACCAGCCCTTCGGACGGAATCAGCCTGATCCACAGGGCAAATGCCGAAAAGATCACCAGTAGCCCGAGTATTATATAATTCCTGTATTTGGCAATTTCAAATATGTTCATGCAATATTCCTAAGATTAATATCTTTATTTGAATTTATTATAGATTTTTGTTACATACATAAACAAACAGAGTATGAAAGCGTCTGCCTTAACACATTTGGATGAGGAATACCGAAGTGTGGTACATATTAAATAAACCAGAATAGTAAAACAGCATCAACAAAATCATATTAACCATAGTTTTCAAATAAAGTGGTATCATATGTGTGGAATTGCCGGACAGTATGTCTTTTCGGGTCACAAACCCGATATAAAACTTCTAAATGGTATGTCAGACTCTCTAATGCACAGGGGTCCTGACGATTTCGGAGTTTATACAGGCGAGAAGATAGGACTTGTTCATAGAAGACTTTCCATCATCGATCTCTCCTGTGACGGAAAACAGCCAATGGCAAACGAGGATGAAACCATATGGCTTGTTTTCAACGGCGAAATATACAACTATCAGGAGCTAAGGGAAGAGCTAATCAAATCAGGCCACACATTCCGGACTAAAACCGATAGTGAAGTAATTATTCACGCATTTGAAGAATGGGGGCACAAATGCCTTGATAAATTCAATGGGATGTGGGCATTTGCAATATGGGATGATAAAGAAAAAGAGCTCTTAGATCGGAAGAG
>NZ_JBSREC010000030.1:0-7086 GCF_055145805.1 Methanomicrobium sp.
GATCAATTAAAGGTTCGATTAATCCTTTAAAGTCAATATCATAGGGAAGTCCTCCGACATTATGATGACTTTTGATTCCGCCCTCGCTCTCAATAATATCAGGATATATTGTTCCCTGCAGGAGATACGCAGCACCGGTCTTTTTTGCCTCACGCTCAAATATGCGGATAAACTTCTCGCCTATTACCTTTCTTTTGTCTTCAGGGTCGGTTACGCCTTTTAATGCCTCAAAGAATTCGCTCCCCGCATCAACTGTTAAGAGATTTAAGTCTGAAAAGAGCTCTTTTATCCTCTTTGTCTCTCCCTTTCTCATAAGACCCGTGTCAACATAGATAGACATCAGATTGTCGCCTATTGCACGCTTTGCAAGTTCGGCGCATACTGAGGAGTCAACCCCGCCGGAAAGTGCCATGACAACTTTTTTGCCGTTTGATTTCTCCTTTATTTCCTCAATTGCCTTTGCGATGAATTTCTCTGTATTTACCATTTATTGTCTCCTTGTTGTATATTCAGGATTATCCCGGAGGGATATTACTCGCCTTTTCTCCTGTTTGCACACGCCTCCACAAACCCGAGATATGGCGGCGACGGGTGTGTTGGCGTCGATTTAAATTCGGGGTGAAACTGTGTTGCCAGAAAGAAATTCTTATCCTGCATCTCACAGGACTCCATTCTGTTTCCGCATGAACCTGAGAATATGAGGCCTGCATCTTCTATATCGGACACATATTCAGGATTAACCTCATATCTGTGACGGTGACGTTCTACAACCTTTGTTGAGCCGTATAGCTTTTCGATGATTGTTCCTTTCTTAATATCAATGGTGCAGTTGCCAAGCCTCATTGTGCCTCCAAGGTCTGAAACATCCTCCTGTTCGGGAAGTATTGCAATTACATGCTTTCCTTCGCCCATCTCTTCTGAAAGTGCATCCTCCCAGCCAAGCACATTACGGCAGAACTCTACAACAGCAAGCTGAAAACCAAGACAAAGACCTAAGAAGGGTATGTTATTCTCACGTGCATATTTAATTGCACGAATCTTGCCTTCGATTCCACGCCGGCCGAATCCTCCCGGAATTAATATTCCGTCAACTTCTGCAAGATCGCTTTCATCATAGTTCTCGGCATCCACCCATTTGATATCAACCTCGGTTGAAAGACTCCTTCCTGCGTGTTTGAGTGCCTCTTTTATTGATATATAGACATCCTCAACACCATATTTGGATATGATTGCAACAGATGCCCTCTTTGTATATTCACTGCTGACAATCCTGTACCAGTCATTGTTTATTGGCCTGTCTTCAAGGTGAAGAAGATCTTTTATCGCATCTGCAAGACCCTCCTTTTCCATCTCCATAGGAACTTCGTAGATGTCTTTTGCAGTTGCGGCGGAAATTACAGCTTTCTGCTGAACACCGCAGAAGGCTGAGATCTTTCTCTTTGTTGATGCATTCATCACAGTCTCGCTTCTTCCCACAATGACATCCGGGTGCAGACCAAGTTCACGCAGGACTTTTACTGAATGCTGTGTCGGCTTTGTCTTGTGATCACCCATATTATCCTCGGGAACAAGCGTCACATGCACAAGAACCATGTCTTCCTCAGGAATTTCACCAAGCATCTGGCGGACTGCCTCCAAAAAGGGCATACTCTCGATATCACCGACTGTTCCGCCGACTTCAACCAGGCATATTTCCACATTTTTCCCGTCTTCTTTACGGAAATTCTCGGCCGCATTTCGGATGGACTGCTTTATCTGGTTTGTTATGTGGGGAATAATCTGAACGGTTGCGCCGAGATAGTCGCCGCGTCTCTCCTTTTCAATCACCGTCTGGTATACCTTGCCTGTTGTGATATTGTGATCAGACGTCAGACAGATATCTAAAAAGCGCTCGTAATTTCCAAGATCAAGGTCAACCTCTCCGCCGTCTTTTAAAACAAAGACCTCCCCGTGCTGGGCCGGATTCATTGTACCTGCATCAATATTCAGATAAGGATCGATCTTTACAGCAGTAACACCATATCCTCTGTTTTTTAAGATTCTGCCAATAGATGCAGTGGTGATCCCTTTTCCAAGACCACTCATTACACCCCCTGTAACAACTATGTATTTCAAGACACCCTCTCCAAAGATAAATATACCAAATCTTTTGGTCCTGAAAGGAAATAAAATGACGGATTGCCTCCAAATAATGCCCGCCGGAAGAGTGACTGCAACATTATAATCCGGACGAAAATACACCTGTTTTTAGATTCTAAAAATAAATATTCCGTTATTTTCTAATTAAAAAATTTAGTCTGTTTTTATACGTCCCGCAAAAATATTTTTCTGAAATATTTTTGGACAATATATTCATCAGATATCAAAGCACTGCAAAGGAGGCCGTTGTACGTGCAAGAATATTTGATTCGCAACCCTTTGGATAACACAATCCTTCTGCAAATATTATTCTCCTGCCGCGCCTTACAACACGCGCCTTGGCGCAAATCTTTCCTTCACGCACACCCTTGTGGAAGTTTGTGTTCTCTGATATTGTCGCAATTCCCTCTTTTTCAGTTAATACAGTATAGATGGCAAGCGCCATTGCCTCATCAATTAAGGACACATAAACTCCTCCCTGAAGCCAGCCGACTCCGTTTAGCATATCGGGGCGGACTTCCATTGACAAAACAGCGCTGCCGTCACCAAAACTCTCGGCATCTATCCCCATAAGACCGAAAAAAGGATTTGCCAGACTTCCTTTTTCTGATAATTCTTCAGGATAATTCATCGGACTAGTTTTTTCCTTAAGTTAATAAAAGATACACTCATAAAATATTCAAAAAAATTAGGAAAATATCAGTAATATTATTGCAAATACAAATCTACTATTTACAATTAAAAAAATATAGATTTTTAAGGTGAATATTTATGAAAGTTCTGATGATTATTGCCCCAAAAAGGTACCGCGAAGAGGAATTTGAAATTCCGGCTAAAATATTTGAAGAGGCAGGAGTATCATATGACGTTGCATCCACAAAAACCGGCGAATGTGAAGGAATGATGGGCGGGATTCAGGAAGCTTCCCTTCTGATTTCAGATGCAAAAGAAGATGACTATGACGGAATTGTGATTGTCGGCGGTCTTGGTGCAAGCGACTTTTTGTATAAGGAAGACTCCCTTATGGAGCTTATAAGGAGCTTTAACACAAAAGATAAGATTATTGCAGCCATCTGCCTCGCACCGGTAATTCTTGCAAGAGCAGGTATATTAAAAGACCGGCAGGCAACAGTCTTTGAGAGTCGTGCAGCAGTTGAACTTTTCAGGCAGGCCGGTGCCAATTATGTTAATATCCCTGTAGTCTCTGACTTAAACATAATTACTGCAAATCACCCGACAGTATCATCAGGTTTTGCAGAAGCAGTTCTGGAAAAACTGGGCTGCTGAAAAAATTAATCCAGACGATAATTAAATGGACATAATCCCGGAGAAAAGCTGTACTCTTGTAGTACCTGCCTATAACGAAGAGAGAAGGATTGAAAGGTTCCTTTCTGAGATAAAATTATACAAAGGGCCTGTAATCTTCGTATGTGACGGCAGTGACAAAACGGCAGAGATAGCCCGGGCTTTTGCCGATGAAAATAAGGATCTCAGTCTTAAAGTACTTGTATTTGAAACGAGGCTTGGCAAAGGCGGGGGAATTCTGGCGGGGATAAAGGCATCCGAAACAGATTATGTTGGATTTTGTGATGCCGACGGCTCAACTCCGGTTTTGGAAATTAACAGACTTTTTTCATACCTTTTTAATTATGACTGCGCAATAGGCTCAAGGTGGCTTAAGGGAGCAGAAATTAAGAAGAAACAAAAAGTACTCCGGCTTTTTCAGAGCAGGCTCTTTAACTTTTCAGTAAGAGTTCTTTTCGGGCTTAAATTTCGTGACACCCAGTGTGGTGCAAAAGTATTCAGAAAAGAGCCGCTTAAAACAATCCTTCCGGAAATCAGTTCAAAAGGCTTTGAATTTGACGTTGAGGTCCTATATCTGTTGTTAAAAAAGGGTTTTTTGATAACAGAAGTCCCCATAAAATGGAATGACATGGACGAATCTCATGTGGGAAGCGGGGACGGTATTGGAATGCTTGTAAACCTTGTAAAAATCAGGTTTGGATCTAATAAAAAAGGTGCTTAAAACATGAGCAAAAAAATCTTTGTAACTTCCATAATTCCCGGCATGGTGGTTGATTCACAGTTTGTAATAGAGAGTCCGACACTTCGGACAAGTAAAAACGGCAAATACATAGCATGCAGAATATCAGACAACACAGGTAAAATCTCATGCAAAATCTGGGGTTCATACAATTCAAGCGGTAATGAGATTGAAGACACCCACAGAATTTTTCTTGATAACGAAGGGTGCATATTCAGAATTTCAGGTAAAGCTGACAAATACAAGGATGAATTAAATATCAATGTAAATGACGGGATTGAATATCTTAAAAATCCTGTTGATGAGAAAAAAATAACTTCTTTTGATTACATCTACTCACCTGCGGATATAAAGGGAAATAAAAAGAAATTACTTTTTATATGTGAATCGGTTGAAAACAGGGGAATCAGAGATCTGATAACAACTGCCATAAAAAATTCAGACGGTTTTTTTGAAAAGCCTGCCGCAAAAACCAAACATCATAATTATACAGGCGGACTTTGTGAACACACTCTGGAGGTTGCAGAGATTTCACAGTCAATCGGAGAATGTCTTGCAGGAGTCAGGCTCAACCGGGATATTCTTATTGCAGGTGCAATTCTGCACGACATCGGGAAATGCCAGACATTTGAAAAGAAAGGACTTTCATATTCACCTAATCCGGCATACTCACTTCTGGGCCATATTACACCTGCCATGCAGATACTTTCAAGATATACAGCATTTGTCGATTCTGATACATATCAGGACATATTGCATATAATCCAGTCTCATCATGGCGAGCACGGAGAGACAAGACCGCAGACACCGGAAGCATGGGCTGTTCATTTTGCAGATAATATCAGCGCAACGCTTCATGAGATATCAGAGGACTTAAAATCCGCACAGCAAGGAGAACTCTTATGGGGAAAGAGAATGGACGGATTTGTATTCAGATCAAAGAGAACAGACGATTCACCTCCTGATCATAAAACAGATACCGTAAATCAAAAAAGCCAGCTGACAATTACAGAATGCCTTAATCCTCAAAAACAGGAGTAATTATGCAGGATATTGCATACATCACTTCTTCTCTGATACAGGGCTTAAAACAGATTCCCGGGGATATATGGGGAATTATAAGAAGACCTGTTACGACACTGCAGAATATCAGGCAAAGAACTCTCTTCGATGTCCTGATCTTTATTTTTATTACAGCCTTAATTTATGCAGTTTTAATCTCACTCACCATTGTATGCGGTTTTGATATTCTCAAAATCTACACTTCTTTTGAATTTTTAGACCCAATCACACTATTTTTTTTAATGTATGCACTCACACTTTTCAACACATTTTTCAATGCACTTTTCATACACATCTTCGTGATAATTGTCGAGGGGAAAAAGGGTATTTTCGAATCATTAAAGGCTGTTTCGTATTCTGTAGCACCAACACTTGCGCTTGGATGGATTCCGGTTATAGGTCTTATTACAGGAGTATGGGCACTTGTTGTTCAGACACTTGCAATAAGAGAGCTTCATGAGATATCCACCGGCAGAGCAGTTCTTGCAATGATACTTCCGTATATTATATTCGCATGCATCTTTGTATCCCTCTTTTTTATTCCTACACCATTCCCGATTCTTGTATAACAGGATATTAAAAGATTTTCTATACAAATTTTTTACACAAATCCGGATCTTAGAAGACTCTCTAAAAAATTTGTCATTCATTACCCGGCATTCTTATATGACTTCAAAATAATTCGCAGTTAAAGCCAGTTTATTAAACAAACAAGACAAAAAGGACCTTTATAAACCAGAATCAGGGGATGGAAAAATGATGAATTTAAACGGTTCACAAATACTTATGGTCTTTCTTGCGGCAGGAGTGGTGGTTGTCGCAGGTATTTTTGCATATACACTAATGCCAGGTCTCATAGGAGACGAATCTTCGGATGAGATAATAAGAGTAACTTCAGATGCAGAATTAAAGAGTTTTCTGGAAAAATATCAGATGAGTTACGAATATTCTTCTGTGGACAATGTTATAGACACAGTCTTTGGAATGGGTGCTAATAAAATGTCAGAAGAGCAGGTTATGTATGTATCAGATGCAAACCGGCAGACAGCATCTTTACCACCCTTACCTGTACCTACATCTGCACCGGCTTCTGCAGGCAGTGCTTCTTCATCAGCCATTGCATTGGATTATTCAGAGACAAACATACAGGTTAAAGGCGTTTTAGAAGCGGATTTTGTCAAAAATGACGGAAAATACATATACATTATAAAAGGCGAAAAACTTCTGATAGTTGATTCCTATCCTCCTAAATCAGCATCGGTAGTTTATGAAGGTGAAATTAAAGGTCAGAGCTGCTCCTCTCTTTTCCTGAATCAGGACCTCCTCATTGTATTTACAACAGACTACAAAGAAAGCTGGATAAAACCTGAAGAAAGTTCTGCACCCGTGCCTGTAACAAATCAGATTACACTGGCAACTGTCTACGACATATCTGACCGGAAAAATCCGGTAATTAAAAGAGAGCTTGAACTTCCGGGCTTTTATGAAGATGCACGGATGATTGGGGACTATGTATATGCAGTAAGCAGGAATTCCGTTTCAGGTTACAATGACATTATAATGCCTGTTGTAAAACAGGACAATGTAATAGTTGCAGAACCGGCAATATGGTGTCCGCCGGTTTATGATTATAACTATGTTATGTACACAGTCACAACATTTGACATAAATAATAACAAAGACATAAAATCCGAGGCATTTCTGACAGGATGGGACAATACTCTTTATGTATCTGCCGAAAACATCTACATGGCCTATGAAAGATACCTCCCGCAAACCCGCGGCCCGGTATTTACAGGTGAAAAAACTTCTGTTTCATCAGATGGGGAGAGGCAGAACAC
>NZ_JBSREC010000031.1:0-7310 GCF_055145805.1 Methanomicrobium sp.
CAAGTGAGACTGCAATATATCCTATGTACTCACTGTGGGTCAGGTCACATGCAGATCTTCCTTTGAAATATTACCAGATTGTCAATACGTTCAGGTATGAAACAAAGCATACAAGACCGCTGATTCGTCTTCGCGAGATTACGTCCTTCAAAGAGGCACACACGGTCCACGCCACATGGGAGGAGGCAAAGAACCAGGTTGAAGAGGCGGTCATGCTGTATAAGGAGTTCTATGAGCAGCTCTGTATTCCGGTTATAATTTCAAAGAGGCCGGACTGGGACAAATTCCCCGGGGCAGATTACACACTTGCGGCTGATGCGATCATGCCTGACGGGAGGACACTTCAGGCAGGAACTGTTCACCATCTCGGGGATAACTTCGCAAAGACCTTTGATATTACTTTTGAGGATGAAACCGGCGAACAACAGCTTGCATTCCAGACGTGCTATGGGATCTCGGAGAGGTGCATTGCGGCACTCATCTCGGTTCACGGAGATGACAAGGGACTGATTCTTCCGCCCGCTCTCGCCCCGGTCCAGATAGTGATCGTCCCGATAATAATGAAGAAGATGGCCGAAGAGGTCGCACAGGCGGCAAAGGATATCGGGGCGGAGATGAAAGAGGCGGGGCTCAGGGTCAAAATCGATGACAGGCCGCTTCGTCCGGGTGCCAAGTATTATCACTGGGAGATGAGAGGCGTTCCGCTCAGGCTTGAGATCGGGCCGAGGGATCTCGAGAACGGCGTTGTGATGGCTGCAAACAGGTTCGGGGAGAAGACGACTGTTTCACGTGAGAGCTTAACAGATGGAGTCAAATCCCTTCTCGACGCCTTCCGCGATCAGCTGATGGCATCGGCGGTCGAAAAGGTCAAAGAGGAGATCAATATCGTCGATTCCCTCGACGAGGCAAAAGAGGCGGTCGAGACCGGGATCGCCGTTGTCCAGTGGTGCGGCTGCGAGGAATGTGCAGACGAGATCGAGAAGGTTCTTGACGTAAGCGTTCTTGGTGATGAGATCAGGTCGGAATATATTGAAAAGACGGAAGGAAAGTGCATCGTCTGCGGCAGGCCCGGGAAACAGGCTGTTGTTGGCAGAAGTTATTGATTTTTTTTCTTTTTTTTATTCCCAATATAAGCGTCGCGGCCAAAATCGCAGTTCTTGTCTGAAAATTTCAAAAAAATAAGAGAAATAATCCTATTTCCTTCCTTTTCTGTAACTTATTTCCCCGTGCTCTTTCGACTATTATTGACTGATATGGAAACTTCAGGTGCCAACGGATTTTTCCTTCCCATCACGGACGGATATGATGAAGAACCCGCAGACCACAACGGCGATGATGAGACTCAAAATAAATCCAAAAATATATCCGCTTGCGGCGATGATTACCCCTGTTAAGACCGGTCCTCCCGAGTGTCCTATATCCATGATGGATGAAAGCGCCCCCATCGAGGCTCCCATCTGACCCTCCTGTGCGACATCCGCGATATACGCACTGGTTGCAACGGTGGAGAGCGAAATCCCAAGACCGATGAAGGCGCTTACGATAAGGAAACCAACGAAGGCCGAGGTAAACGGAATGGCAGCTGTAGATATCCCAAGGATGAGAAGCCCTGCGACGATCTGAACTCTTTTGTCGAGCCTGTCGGCGGTCCTGCCGAAGAACGGCTTTGTCGCGGCGATGACCAGTGTCTGGACGGCGAAGATGACCCCGATGAGGTATGCACCGATTCCCTGCGACAGAAGGAAGAGTGGGAAGAACGTCTCGAATGATCCGAAGGCGAAGTAGGTTGCCATATCCACAAATGCCGTCGCACGGAGTCTTCTCTCCGAGAAGAACACGACGAAACTACTGCGAAACGAAGAGAACGGCACTAAAGAAAGTGGGACGTGCTTCTCCTCCTTATACATAAGAATGAGGATTAAAACCGGAACAGCGGCGAGTGCTGCAACGAGATAGACTGCCTGGTATGGAATTAGCCCGGGATACGCAATGAACATCGAGATGACAAAACCACCGACAACAGGGGCCATGGTTCTCCCTATGAGAGTCGCGGAAGAGTACTGGCCGAGCATCTCGCCCTTGTTCTCAGAAAAACGCTCGGCGATGATCGCGGAGACGACCGGGCCGAGGATTGCGGTAGCCGTTCCGTGGAAGAACCGGACCGGAATCAGCCACAGGGGATCGAAGATTATCAGGTAGAGCAATGGTGCGGCGAGGAAGACGATACCGGATATGATAAGCAGCCTCCTCCTCCCCAGATGATCGGAGATAACTCCTATTGGAAACGAGAAGAGTATCCCTGCGAAGGGTGATACAGCCGCTATCAGGCCGATGACGGCGTCCCCGGCCCCGAGCGCCTGTGAGAATAGGGGAAGCACAGGGTTTTTGGATATGGTTGTCGAAAATATGGCGAAGAAGCCGAGAAGGAAGAGAGAATAGACCAGACGGCGGTTAGGAAGGGATGATGTGACGGACATATCTGTTACCGGTCGTTGTTGATCAGTCTTTAGAAGGATAAACGAAAAAGATATTGATTCACGGATATGCCGCCGTTTAATCTGGAGATTCCGGAGTTTGCAGGGGCATCATATTGCAGGATGAAGGGAACATTACGTCGATTCCCTCGACGAGGCAAAAGAGGCGGTCGAGACGGGAATCGCCGTCGTCCAGTGGTGCGGCTGCGAGGAGTGTGCGGACGAGATCGAGAAGGTTCTCGACGTCAGCGTCCTCGGCGACGACATCAGGTCGGAATATATCGGGAATTCGACAGGGAAGTGCATCATCTGCGGCAGGCCCGGGAAACAGGCTGTTGTTGGAAGAAGTTATTGATTTTTTTCTTTTTTTTTACTGATTCATTTACATGAGTGATCCGTGAATTTTCCCGATTCATTTTCAAATAACTGATTAAAAAAAAGGTCTCTCAACATATAGTAATAATAACAAAAACAGGATTAAAGATAAATATCATCCAAGAATATGTGTAATTATTCGTTACGGTTTTGAATATGAGTGGAAAACCATCAAAGGAAAAAAAGGATTTAAGGCGTTTTCCAAAGAGAGGAGAACTTGTAGCATCACCTAGATCCTGCTATGAATCAGAGAGCAGGCATAACCTAACAGATAATTTTGAAAGCAAGAAGAAATTAACCTGTGTACATGTTAATGACTCCTACAAGTCATCAATTTATGAAAAAATGTCCTATGAAAGTATAAAAATATCCGATGGGACAAAATGGAGTGAAAGAGGTTATGTTCCCTCTTTCAAAAAAACAGATAAAACATTGATGAAAGCTGCCCGACGGACATATAAATCTCATGGCATAAATTACCGATGAGAGACTTTTTCATTTTTGCCGGACCCAATGGCTCAGGGAAATCAACAATAATCGAGTATTTCCTTTCAAATAATGACATCATATATTTAAATGCAGATTATTGTGCACGTGCAGATCCCGAAATTGCAAAGATGCAGGATGGGCAGGAGAAGTCAATCAGGGCACAAAAAAAGACAGAGAATCTGCTTAAAGGAATGATAGAAGAAGGATTATCTTTTGCCTGGGAAACTGTATTTTCTCACGAAAGCCGCCTTGAAATTATGAAATTTTCAAAGCAGAAAGGGTACAGGATTCATCTGATCTATATTACAACAAAACACCCGGATATTAATGTAGCCCGGGTTCATGACCGCTTTTTGCAGGGGGGACATGACGTTCCTGAAGATAAAATACGTGGACGGTATGAACGCTCTGTTTCTTTTTTACCGCAGATGATTCTAATAGCTGATGAGGTTTTAGTTTACGACAATTCCTATGAAAAAACAGACCCACAACTATTGTTTCAGAAATTAATGGAGAATGAACAAAATAATGAACCTGAAATGATAGTCTGGCAGAACGAAGACGATGAAATTTCCGAATGGGTTCTAAAATACATAGTAGAGCCACTATCTGACAGTGGTTATTTTATTCAGTGCTATATCTGAATTTTGGAAGCTGAATATCCATTTCTTTTCGTGTTGTGGAAGGATGCGAGGAGTGTGCGGACGAGATCGAGAAGGTCCTCGACGTCAGCCTGCTCGGCGACGACATCAGGTCGGAATATATCGAAAATTCGACAGGATAGTGTATCGTCTGCGGCAAGCCTGCAAAGCAAGCCGTTGTCGGCAGAAGTTACTGATTTTTTTCTTTTTTTATCCTATTCTGATAAGATTCTCAATTTTTGGAATTTTTAACTTTAAACCCGATTTTGTAAATTTAAATTCAATAGAGTTTGCTGCTGCACAAAAAATTTCAATTTTTACTCTTAGTATTGAAGGAACAAGTAATTCCTCATATGAACCAGTTATAAAAATAACTTCTTGCATAAATGGTCCAAGATTATAATTTGATTTTGAATAACTGGATATTGTTGATAATAATTCTAGAATTTTATACATCTTTTTTGTTAGTTCTATTCTTTCCTCTGGATCTTGATATATATCCAATATTTCTCCAGTGAGTTTTCCAATTTCTTCCTTCTTTTGTACAAGCATCACTCTTTCATTCTCTGAAAGTTCCATTATTTCTCTTTAGACTTGTAAATATAAAAACCGAATCCAAAATCAAAAAGATATTTCTTCTAATGGTAATCAAGCGGATTATACGCAAGAGGAATTTTTTGGTCTATAACATCTTTATGATAAAATTCTACTTTTTTTCCCTTTAAAAACTTAAAAAATGGATCTTTTTCAATATAGTCATCTCCAAAATCTGTAATCCAATTTTTGATATTTGCTTCATATGCCAATAACCAATGGTCATCATAAAGTTGATCTTCCACCATGAATTCTTTCCATTTTGATGTATCAATTTCACGACTAATAAGCTCAGATTCTCTTAAGTCCAAAGCAATCAAGGCAACAATCGAATCATCACATTTTGATATATGAGGTTCAGAATCTTTGTTAATAGTAATATTCAATTTTTTTGCAAGCCAAAGAGACCATGCTATCTCGTAACCATGTGAAAATTTACTATGATATTCAATAATTTCAGTAATTACATCATTTATTTTAGAAAGATCTAATTCATAGCCTTTTGAACTGTAATTATCCAATATTCCAATAACTTTTGGGAGACATTTTCCATCCAATATTGCTGATTTTAAGATAAATGACTCAAATAAGGACCAATTCTCTTTTAATATCTCTTCTTTATCAACCCTCGATATTGCATACAATAAAGTACTGTCATTTGGATATTTCTTAAAGTACTCAAATGCTCTACTAAAATAATTGATAATATCTGTATTCTGAATTCTCGAAGCTTTATTTTGATCAAATCCCATAGTATCCCGGAAATTAAAATGACGTAAATTTGAAACCCATTCATATTCTAATATCGTAGGGAATTCGACTATTTCTGTTTTATTTGGATTTACTTCTAATTCAAAATATTTTAAGGCATCATGGATATTATGAAGTGCTACTTCAGCATCATGTCTCGAATTAAAAAACAATGCAAAGTCATCAACGTATCTAACACCATCAATTTTTGGATTTCTCTCCAATAATTTACACTCAATTGCTCTTCCAATAATTTCAGATATTATATGTGAGGTGTCTGGCCCTGTTGGAATACCAATTGTTTGATTATCCATTGTGGATCTTACGCACTTATCAAGATAATTTCCATAATGTTCATCACCTCTATTTTCTTTTTGTTTTGCAAATGGCTTGCCATACAATGCCCAAGGAATACTGTGCGTGTAAATTGTCTGATAATATCTTGAAATATCAGTTTTAAGGAATATTCGATATGCAGTTGAGCGAATAGCACATTGTTGCTTATATTCCCTCCAATCAGCCTTTTTATCGAAGGATCGACCCGAGTCCTTATTTAGATCTGGAATACTCAATGATAATTGAGATTGATTAATAAATCCAGAAATAGAATTCCAGTTGTTTTCTATACAATATGCTAATCTAATTTGATGTAATGGATTTGGAATACTAAAATTACGACGAATATTTCTTGAACTCGGAACTGAATGAAGACAACATTTGCTTTGCTTTGTACCTTCGGAAATATAACTTTCAATTTTATTTAAAGGTAATTCTCCCAATAATTCTGCCAACATGGAAGATTTAAAAGGAGGTATCAATTTTTCTGAAAATAACCCTTTATCGATTAATGCCTTAGCAGTAAGCATATAATATCAAAATCTACGGTTAGAATAATATAATTAATGGCATATTTTTCCTTCAATACAGAGCAATTATTTCACTCACTCCCCAACCAAAAAAAACCTAATCAGAAACCTATAATGCCACAATTCAGGAAATAAATAATAGAATGCCCTCAGGATTTTTATCATCTGGAATAATGGCAGCCGGCCTTATGGTTACTGGCGGAGGGGTTATTGCATTAACAGGCGGAATCGGAGCGGTAGCACTCAGGCTGATTCATCAGGAAGGCACTGCTGCTGAGAAAACCGCCGCAAGATTAAGGCTATATGGCGTCGGGATTATGGGAACCGGGATAATATTGTGGATTATCCTATACATTCTTTTGACATTTCCATGATCTTTCAGTCGATGGCGGAATGGCGGAATGGCGGAAGGTCTGCTGCAGCCCCGCCATGATTCCCGCCATGATCGAAAATCCTAAAATGAGTCCCTATTTCCAAAATAAGATAATAATCAATGTACTTGTACATGTACAGATAGTATATGGCGGGATAATAAGGGAGCACAGCAGAAAATCAGTATCACATCTTCAGTGTGTGCGGGTGCCTGTGCTTCCGGGAGTCCCGCCATCAACACTAATCTGAGCGTGTCAGGCGGCCGGATAGACAGCAGTTCAAAGTATTGCTCAAATTCGTCCCCGCCATCCTTCCGCCACGTTCCGCCATTCCCGCTTCCGTTCAAATCGCCCGAACAATGAATGAATAAACTTCTTTTTCACTCCGGCTCTTTCACAAAGAAAGAGAGCACAGTCGTAATCAGGCATATCACCAGTGCAATTGCAAACGTATAGGTGAATCCGGTCATCATAAACTCGGGAACCGGCTGAACAGGAGCCATATACATCTCCCCTCCTGAAATCCCGATTATCTCCTCAAGGGCCGTTCCGAATACCACAATCCCGAGAGCGGATCCGAAATTTCCGAAAGTCTTCATAATTCCCGAAGAGACCCCTTTCTTATCGGGAGGGCTGTGGCCGAGTATAAGTTTCCTGTTCGGAGTCAGGAATATTGCCATGGAAAAACCGAATATCGCCAGGGCAAGGGCGGAGAAAATATAGCCGATAACTCCGGCAAACAGTGAGAAC
>NZ_JBSREC010000032.1:0-6636 GCF_055145805.1 Methanomicrobium sp.
CATCAGTGCACAGCTTTTCGGGCAGTGCATAACCGTCATAGCATCGGTTATCTGTGCAGTTACAGAGACCGCACCGGCAAAAGCACAACCTATGAGCGGCTTTTTGTTTTTGACAGAGTTTGAGATGCATTTTTTCTCCATAACTCTTATTTCTGAAAGCCTGAATTTATCCGCAGGAATTTTCTCATTTCTCATCAGAACGGTGTTTTCGAGCTCTTCATCACTCAGCGGCAGTGCCGGATACAAAAAACCTTTTTCTGACTCCAGATTTTTCATATGCTCTGCAAGTTTGCAGAACAGTCCGGCCTCATCTGAATCAGGGTACTTCTCAATTAAAGTGCATCCGTCTTTTTCCGCATCCGCAAAGATCTCACTTCTAGGCACACTTACAATAACCGGAAGTTTTACCGCTTTTGAAAATCTTGCCACACGCTCGTCCTCTTCCAAAAGTCCGCGTGCATTGTAAATTATTCCGGCAACCCTGTTCTTTGTTTCAGTAAACTGCCTGATTCCTCTGAGAATGTTGTTGGCTGCATAAATGGCCATAAATTCTCCGGATGTTACGATGTATATTGCATCGGCATATTCGCGTCTTATGGGAACGCTGAATCCACCGCAGACAACATCTCCCAGGACATCATAAAGGGTTATATCAAAAAGCGATGATTTTATGCCAAGTTCTTCTAGAAGCTCAAATGTGCTGATAATCCCTCTGCCAGCACAGCCTACTCCGGGCTTAGGCCCTCCTGCCTCGACGCATGCGACATTTCCATAGCCCTTATAAATAATATCCTCGGGATTCCTGTCAGCAGGGAGGATATCCCTGATATAATCCAGAGCGGTTACCGGTATTTTCCCTCCAAGAAGAAGCCTTGTTGAATCATGTTTGGGATCGCATCCTATTTGAAGAACGCTGTGACCATTCTTTGCGAATGCGGCAGATACATTTGCGGAGATTGTGGATTTTCCGATTCCTCCCTTGCCATAGACAGCGATTTTAATTGAGATCATCCCCTGCAGCAGGATATAAATGTGAGATATTTTCAACGAGTTTGCTTATGCTCTCGCACCTGTTCTCACCGCCCGTATGAGTCAGGAGCCATGCAGGTTTATCCCCGTTCTTTTCAAGAGTCAGGAAAATATCAGATTCGCCACCGTTTGCTGGAGTAAACCCAATTCGCTCAAGTGCACATAATGTCCAGATGCGTTCGACAGATTCAGCTCCTGTAAAGGTAAAAGTACCTTTTTTCTGTACAGGAATTGTAAATTCCCCCTTTATAGAATCAAAACTGACGCCCTCAATCTCAAAAGCAGAGCCAAAAATTCCGGATAATATCAAATCTTCGGGAACACCTGAGATCATTTTGCCGTTTTTGTCAATTATCCAGAGCTGATCAGCACAGCGGATTGCCAGATTCAGATCATGGGTTGAGAGAAGAATCGATTTTCCTGTTTTTTGCGCCACATTTCTTAGAATACGCATTGTTTCAATCTTATGCGGCAGATCCAGAAAGGCTGTTGGCTCATCAAGAACCATCATCTCAGGCTCCTGTGCAAGTGCACGGGCAATCATTACTTTTTGCCGTTCCCCGTCACTCATTTCATGCATGAAGCGGCGGGTGAGATTTCCTGCACCAACCGACTTTAAAGCAGATGTCACAATCAGGTTGTCTGACTCTGAAAGTCTCCCTGCCCAGTTAGTATAGGGAAAGCGTCCAAGGGCCACAATATCATAAGCAGTGAGATAGCCTGCCGAAACAGGATTTGTAAGTACAACACTCAGTGTTTTTGCCTTCTCATCTGAACTATGATCTTCTATTCTTTTATTGCACAGCCAGACTTCCCCATCTATTGCCGGCTGAATTCCGGTAATAGTTCTGATAAGAGTGGATTTGCCTGAACCGTTAGGACCGATAAGGCATACCAGCTCTCCGCGGTTTAAGGTAAGATTCAGATTTTTTGAAATCTCTTTTGCAGCGGATTTCTGGCTATTGTATCCTATTGTCAGGTTTTTGCATATAAGAATGGGGCTTTGGTTCATGTTGTAACCCCTCTTCCGAATTTGGTTCCCCTGACAATCACCCATATAACAACCGGTGCTCCGAAAAGGGCGGTTATTGCATTGAGAGGCAGTACAATGTCTGTTCCGGGGAAATGCGAGATGATGTCAGTGCAAAGTGAGATAATTCCTCCAACAATTATACACGCCGGAACAAGAATACGGTGATCTGCCGTTACAAAAAGGGCTCTGCATAAATGTGGAACAGCAATCCCTAAAAATCCGACTGGTCCGCAGAAGGCAGTGACAGCTCCTGCCATTAGAGCTGTGTTTGCAATGATAATGGTTCTTGTTCGTTTGAAATTCATTCCCATACTTTCTGCATATTGTTCTCCTAGTAACAATGCGTTTAGAGATTTTACTGAACATAACGAAATCAAAAAACCTGCCATAAGAAGTACTGTCATCACAGGGATTTGTCCCCAGGTAACACCTGAAAAACTGCCAAATGTCCATGCGGTATAGGAATGCATGCTTGATTCGTCTGAAAATTGCAACAAAATTGTTACGAGGGCACTGCTAATGTATGCAACCATTATTCCAAGAATCAATATTGTGATGTTACTTTGAATTTTTGATGAAATTGCAAGAATCAGTGCCAGAACTGCAAAAGATCCACAAATTGCGGCAACAGAGATGCTTAAATCACCAATGAAACCGAATGTCTGAAATATTACACCAACGCCTGCCGCTCCTGCAGAGAGCATGACAAGAGCAACACCAAGACTTGCACCTGAGCTTATACCCAGAATGTATGGATCTGCAAGTGGATTTCTAAAAAAAGTTTGCATTAAAAGACCTGCAAGAGCAAGAGCTCCGCCTGCAAATATTGCAGTAATAGCTTTTGGAAGTCTCCAGGCCCAGAAGATGTTTTGCCATGTTTCTTTGACTTCTCCTCCTGTGATTATGTTAAAAAAAGCATCTAATGGTATGTTTACTGATCCTGTTAAAAGATCCAGCGTGAAAAGCAATATCAGAACTCCGAAAATCAGCGGAATTAAAAGAATAGTTCTCTTAAAGCTGTCGCCGGTTTCATCAGCAGAAAGATTCATTTAAATCCTCCTGAATTGTTGTCTGCAAGATTTTTGTAATAATAAAGATTATGTCTGTCAAGAAGTCCCGGATGAAGTATTTCTACAAGATCGGCAAGTATTACGTCAGGATTTAATATTGCGGACTGCCAGTAATCATTACCTCCAAAATCGTTTACTCTTGCATTATAATTATAAACATTTCCTGATTTTAATGCTTTAAATTTTGAATAACGGGAATCCATTGCTAAAATATCTTCAATCGAATTGCCTGATCCGGTATTCAGCCAGAAATCCGCATCATATGCTTTTTCATATATGGATTCAAAATCAAGTGAAATACTTCCTGTTTCAGGCCCTTTTGTGATAATATAATCTCCACCGGCATCTCTGAATAATTTTGCAACATAGCTTTCACCGCCTGGTGCATACCATGTACCCTGATAGTCAATTCCGGCAAAAACAGTTGGTTTGTCTGAAATATCTCTTGTAATGTTTTTAATTTGAGTATAATTATTTTTAATTATCTCAAAGACCCCATTTGCAGTTTCTTCTTTGTTATAAAAATATGCAAAAAATTTTATCCATTCTGCACGCCCAAGAGGAGTGTTTTCCATCCAGTCAGAAACTATTGCAGGTCTTAGACCTGCTTCTTCGAGTTTACCCCGATTGTCATATTCATCTGTATTACTTGCAGAACAAAATACAATTTCCGGCTCCAGTTCAATCATCTGTTCAATTTTAAGTTGACTTTCCATTGAAAGAGCACCACTTCCGATTTCAGCAAGTGAGCCATTTTGAAAGCGCTTTTGAAAATCTTCATCAAAAATTAAATTAATTCCATTGTGTCCTTTAATTGAGGATATTTCTCCTAATTCTTTTATATGTGGGAGTTGTGTTGTAGAAAGTGTAATTACTGATTCAACCGGGATTGAGACTACTTTGTAATTATCATACCCTTTGGGAATTTCTTCTCCTTTTTGAACAAGGAGATATTTCAAATCTTTTGCTGTTCTGCCCCAGGGATCTTTTATAGTAACAACTTTGTAGGTATTGTGGTATTCAACAGAGTAGCCTTTGGCATATTCTGGATATGCCTTGTCTGTGAAAAGATCTTTTGCATCCGGGTTTTCTTCAGGGATTTTTACATTCGAATGACTTTCTTCTGTATTATCAGCAAAAACAGCAATTCCTGCTGTAAAAATGGCAGCAAGTATCAACACAGCCAAAACAATGTATATTGATTTTATTTTGTATTTCTTAAACATAACACTCACTTCCGCTGTATTCTCTTTCCTTTATGCGACTGGTACTGAAACAAAAATGCAATGATTTTAGCCATAAACTAAATCCTCAAAAACCAATTTTTATGCACCAGGAACTAATTCTTATCCAGTTTTCAATAATAGTCATTTTTTCGTCAATGAGATGTTCAAAATCAGGCTGATTTTTTACAGCTATCATTTCGGGAAGTGTTTTCATAACTGAGTAAGCTGCATTTTTTCCTGATTTTTCAGGGATAAGACCCCAGTTTATCTCATCAATAATGTGCAGAAGTGAAGTTGTCATTGCAACCACAGACGGATTTTTTGAAAATTCGCGAAGATTTTCTATGAAAACAGGTTTTTTGTTCTCTCCTTCGATTAAAGCCGCGGTCTCCCAGTATTTGTCCTCGTTTATTCCAAATCTGTTAAGTCTGACAAGCATATCTCTCTGTGTCAGAGGGTTTAAGCAGGTTTGCTTGTCAAGTGCTTCTGTTGTTGCATCAATAATGCAAAGAGCGACAAGTTCGCCAAGTTTCGAATGTTTTCCTGCCCAGGTCAGAACATTTGGACTACTCATATTTGAGATAACTGATATCTGATCTGTACCTGAACCCGTTGCAATTCCGTTTGAATATCTGCTTGGCGCCATAAGCTGCTGTATTGCAACTGTCTTTGCCTCAGTTGCGGTCATTATAACTCGTGTAAGAGCATGTGCGGGCAGATATGAGCTTAAAATTAAAAAAGTATTGATTGTTCCGCCGACATAAACAGTACTTCCATTCTCTTCATGCCAGTTTGCCGGGTCGCCTGCACGTCCTCCGTTTACTTCTATTCCTGCGGTAACTATTGCTGTAACCTCAAGATCCCTGAAAGTTCTAGTGCTTATGGCAGCGTTCTTCATCTTTGCGGCTGTCATCATCGCAGCTGTCTTTTCAGGATTCAGACCCAGCCTTTTTGACTGGATTTTTATATATTCTTCAACACTTCCACCTTCAAGGTCATGACCGCAGTGACCTCTTGTCGGATTAGGCTCATGATTAAAAATAGCTTCGAGATTTTCCTGATACCCTCCGTTTATGTATGATGTTGTAATTGAATTTCTGTTAGGAGGAAGTTTTACGACAACCGAATTTTCCGATCTGTAAACTTTTTCTCCACCTGATGTTTCAAAAATCAGTTTAAGGTCTTTTTTTGAGTCTGTTGTATAACTTGTCAATTTAGAAGAACACCTCTTGTTGTAATAATGATATTGACATTTATAATTAAAAATAATTTGTCTTTAGTAAAATTTAGTTTTCAACAAGATGTATGTAATGAGAAAAGAATATCAATTTATATGCTTAATCAGCCATTACTGGTTTTTATTTTGAAAAGAAAAATGATTGAATAATAATTTTCAGGATTATTTTAAAAACCCATGTGATGAAGCTGCATCTTTAAGTCTTCCGGCAAATATTTCGATTATTTCATCGTATTCACCAAGGGCTTTGTCATCAACAGATACAGCATATCCTTTGGACTCAAGGGCCTTTTTCCATGAATCCGGATTGGTTTCTCCTGCTATCTCAAGAGATGCATGAATTCCGGAGACTAATGCAAAGGGTGCAAGTCTCACCTTTTTGGCATTCATATGCTCCAGACGTCTGGTTATCTTTTCAACTCCCGGATAGCCTCCGACTCCTCCGATAACAACCTTTCCCGACTTACATACATCGTCCATCACCATCTGCATCTGACAGAGTGATGTATCAGCGCCGCCTTCGGATGTAGGTGCAACAAGTATGAGGACTTCATCATCAGAGAGTGACTTTCCATAAATTCCGTTGACAGCCTCTGCAACCTCAAAATAATCCTCAGTCCTCATTAGAAGAGGCCTTGCAACCAAAATTCCGTCAAATCCTATAGCACCATGAGCGCCGGCAAGGTCATTTAATGAGGAAATTATCCGGTATAATTCATGATAGCCCATTCCTGGTGTGAGATAAATGGGGAGAACTACTATCTGTGAATGTCCTTTATCCAAAAGTTTGGTCATTGCCGCAAGCGGACCTGATACTTCTTCACCACTTTCTTTTAGAACAAGTCTTACTGCTTCATAATTAAATGAAAATTCAACTTCTGCTTTTGGATATGCCTCTCTTGCAAGTTTCATACATTTTTCTACAACTAAACGGCCTTCTTTCCTTGTTGTACCCATTGCAACAACAAGGACTGCACCATGGCTCTCAATTTTTTTTCCATGTCCTTTCATTAGTATCATCTCTTAGTTAATTTTATAAGC